>NZ_JBWJVM010000016.1:0-161583 GCF_056428985.1 Streptomyces sp. CA189
AGAATGCATGATGGGACGGCAGGCACGGATCCCCCGGTGATCATGAAGCGTAGAGAACTCCATGATCGGGCGAACCGTGCCTGCCCTACTACTGCCGCCCAGTCGGGCACCTACTGGCGGACGTTCTTAGACGTACCCCGCCGCGGCGGCGGCCCGGGCACACAGGAAAGACCGCCAAGAACGCCTGCTCAACGCGTCGACTCAAGGGCTCGTATCGGCGGTATGGGCCAGATCTTCAGTCTGACCGTTTGCGCCCTGGCGCCGCCCCCAAGCTCCGTGGAGTGGACAGGACACCTGGTGATCTGGTTTTGAGATCCTGGCGCAGTAGCGGCAGATGGGGTCGAGGATCTGGTCGGTGATCTTGGTTACCTGAAGGGGCAGGCGTGGTCGTTCGCGTCCTTGATCCAGCTCTCAAGTGCGGTCCTGAGGCCATCGAGGAAACAGAACGCGCCTCATTCGAGGCGGCGTCGTTCCAGCTTGGCGAACCACCGCTCGACCCGGTTGATCCACGACGAGTACGCCGGGGTGAAGTGCAGCTGGAAGCGAGGATCCGCGAGCAGCCACTTGTGCACCACGGGTGCCTTGTGGGCGGCGAGGATATCGAAGATCACGTGAACCGCCAGGCCGGGATGAGCCTGGCGGTCGATCTCGTCGAGGAAGTCCCTGAGGTCCACGGCCCGGTGTGGCGCGGAAAGTTTCGTGATCACCTTGCCCGTCACGGTGTTCAACTCCGCGAATGGATCAACCGTGCCGTGCCAGACGTAGTCGGAACTCCGCCGCTCGGGCACCCCGGGCAGCATCGGTAGCACCGGGGAGGCGGCGGTCCGTTCCAGGGCCTGGATCTGCGGTTTCTCATCCACCGCGAACACCGCCGTTGGCCGGCGGGGCGAGGTGGAGGCCGACGATGTCACAGGCGACCCAAGATCTGGAACAGAACACGACTCACGAGGCGAGCCCAGACCTTAAGACCGGATGGCTGGACCGGGCGGAACCGTGACGAGCTTCTCGCCCTCGGAGGCGCCCTACGTTGACCTGCTCGCGTCGCAGCTCGTTGGATTTGGTGGACCAGATGTGTGATATGTAGCAATTTCTCACTGTTTGCACCCCTCTTGCGTGACGCTCTCCATGAGTAGCTATTGAAAATGAGTGTCATAGTCGTATAGAAGTACGGGGTGCTCATCTCACGACAGGTGCTGGAGCGCCCGATGGCCGGAGTCCGGCCCTTCGCGCTCACCGCACTCCGACATCCCACGGTCTCCACACTGCTGGCGGATCACCGAGCCCTGCTGGCTGACCTTCTCGACGGCCTGGGGTCACCGCTGCATGTCGTGCTGCCCGAGATCTTCGAGGAGAACGTCGTCAGACTCCGCCGGGCGTTCGCCGAGGCGGGCGCAACCGCCGACATCCTGTTCGCCAAGAAGGCGAACAAGGCTGACTGTTATGTCACTTCGGCCGCTGCCCTCGGTGTCGGGATGGACGTGGCCAGCACCCCCGAGCTGGTCAAGGCCCTGGCCGGCGGAGTGCCTGGACACCGGATCGGAATATCCGGCCCGGAGAAGGACGACACGCTGCACGCTCTCGCCGTTCAGCACGGCTGCCTGGTCGCCGTCGACTCGATCAGCGAACTCCGTCGGCTCGCGGCCACCGCGGGCCTCGCGCAGCGGCAGGCCGCTGTGCTGCTGCGGTCCCGGACGGTCGGCCAACCGGGAAGCCGCTTCGGGCTGTCCGACGCTGAGCGGGAGGCCGCTGTCGGTCTGTGCGCGGAACTCGCCGCCCACATCAGCCTCCGGGGATTCTCCTTCCACCTGAACGGCTATTCCACGGCGGAACGTGCGACGGCGGCGAACGAGATGATCGAGCACTGCCTTGACGCCAGGCGGCGCGGCTCGCTTTCCGCGGAACTGGTGGACATCGGCGGCGGGTTGCCGGTTCGCTATGTCGAGCCGCGGCTCTGGGACGAGTTCCTTGAGCAGAACGAACCGGCCCACTACCACGCGGCCAAGGACTTCAAGGACTTCTATCCGTACGGCGGGCAGCCCGCGACCCAGGCAGTGCGCGCGCTCATGGCGCACCCGGTCGATGGTGGCGAGAGCCTGTCGGCGAAGGCGGCACGCAACGGCATCCGGTTCGTAGTCGAGCCCGGTCGGGCCCTGTTGGACCAGGCCGGATTCACCATGTACCGCGTACAGCAGGTCGACGACCGACGGGACACCGACGGGTACGCGATCGTCACCGTCGCGGGCAGCAGTTTCAGTCTCTCCGAACAGTGGTTCAACAGTGACTATCTCCCCGACCCGCTGCTGATGTCCGCCCAGCCCGCCGCCGACGAGATGTTCCCGGCCTGCGTCGCAGGCTCGACCTGCCTGGAAAGCGACCTGGTGACCTGGCGGAAGATCGGCTTCCCGCGACCCGTACGGCGCGGTGACCACCTGGTCTACCTCAACACCGCTGGCTACCAGATGGACTCCAACGAGTCACCGTTCCATGACGCCGCACTGCCGTTGAAGGCCGTTCTCAGGCTCGGTGACGAAGGGGCGCCGCCGCGCTGGCGACTGGACGGAATCTGATGCGACCTCGAACGAATCCGATGCGACCGCCAATGAAGGAGAAGCTTCGCATGTCACAGAGCTACGCCCCGCCCGGGCAGTTGTGGTTGTTGCCGCAGTCCCAGCAGGAAGGACTGGACCTCGACCACCGACAGGTGATCGAGGTCGTCGAGCAGGCCTACCGCGCGTTGGCCGAAGGCGGCTCGAACAACCCGGTCAAGACGATCATCGACGATGCCGACCACCACTCCCTGAGCTATTCGATGGTGGCCAGGGACGCCGGTAGCGGCACTGTCTGCTTCAAGGCCGTCTACGAGTTCGACCCCCGCCGCAACCGGGACAGCTACCAGTTCCACTCGTTCGTCTTCCTCGTCGACGACACCACAGGGGCACCCATCGCGCTGATGGACGTGGTGAAGCTCGGACCGCTGCGGTCCTCCGCCACCACCGCGCTCTTCGCCCGCGCGGCCTGCCCCGACGCACGAAGCGCCCTGGTCGTCGGCACCGGTGTGCAGGGGCAGGCGGCACTGCCGATGCTGCTCGCGGCCTTGCCGAATTTGGAGCGGTTGCAGGTGTTCGGCAGCTACCCCGATGGTCTGCGCGCCGTCCAGGACAGCGTCGACGGCCGCGAGGTCGAGATCGTCAAGGACCTCCGGGAGGCCGCCGGCGAGGCGGACATCGTGATCGGCGCCGCCGGCCTGTCCGCCACCGAGGAGGTCCGGCGTGACTGGATGAAGCCGGGCTCGGTCGCGGTACTCCTCGGGTACGGAGTGCACGCCGACGTGTGCCACGGCGCGGACTACCGGATCGCCACCGATACCGCCCAGATGCATGCCACCTGCGACGACCTGCGGGGCGCGGACGGCAGCCTGCCGTCGGTGGACGCCCAACTGCCGGACATCCTGCTCGGCCGTGCACCCGCCCGCCGCCATCCGGACGACGTGGTCTTCGCCTACAACAGCGGTATGGCGGTCACCGACGCCGCGCTGGGCCGGTACATAGCCGATCTCGCGCTGGCGGGCGGGCGCGGGGAAAAGGTCAGATTCTGGTGAGTACCGAAACGACCGGCACAACCGGCACGACAGAGACCGGCGTCGGCTGGTGGGTCAAGAACTCGCGGACGCTGCTCAAGCTCGCGTTCCCGTTGATCCTGACCAACTTCGCCTATGTCGCCCTGACCACGGTGGACATCGTCATGCTGGGCAGGCTCGGCGCGGTCGAGATCGCCGCCGCCGGTCTGGCCATCGCGCTGTTCAACCAGCTGCGTACCACTGGAACAGGACTGGTCACCGGAGTCAGCAACCTGGTGGCCGAGGCGCGGGTGCAGGGCGACCGGGAACGTGTCGGCGCGCTGCTGTTCGCGGGGTTCTTCTGGGCGACCGTGTGCGGTGTGGCGTTCTGCGCGGTACTCCTGCTGATCGGCCCGCTGCTCGTCCTGCTGGGTCAGGACCCGGCGGTGGTCGACAAGGCAGGCGAGTTCCTGATGGTCCTGGCACCGGGCATGCTGCCCTGCCTGTGGTTCCAGAACCTGCGGCACTTCACCACCGGGCTCAAGCGGCCCGGCCCGCTCCTGGCCATCACGCTGGCCTCGATCGGTGCGACCATCGGCCTGAACTACGTCTTGATCTACGGCAAGTTCGGCCTGCCCGCCTTCGGATTCGTCGGCGTCGCGATCGCCACCGTCACGGTGTTCCTGCTGTCCTTCCTGGCGTTCGTCGCGGTGATCCTGCGTGACAGCGTCCTGCGCCCGTACCTCACCTCGCCCGACGCGCGGCGCTGGAACGGGGACGCGGTCCGGTCCGTCTGGCGCCTCGGCCTGCCGATCTCGGGTACCTACGCCTCGGAGGCCGGATTCTTCAGTGTGCTCACGCTGGTCATCGGCTCCCTCGGCGTCGGCGCCCTGGCCGCCCAGACCGTGCTGAACCAGATCGTCTACATCGTCTTCATGATCTCCGCCGGCCTGTCGCACGCGGCGTCCATCCACATCAGCGAGGCCGACGGCGCCAACGACTACGTGGCAGCACGCAGAATGGGGCTCCTCGGCACGGCCTGGGGCATGATCGCGACGCTGGTGGTCGCCGTCGTGTACCTGGCCATCCCGAACACGATCGTGTCCCTGTTCATCTCGGCCGAGCACGCCGGCAACTCGGACATCATCGCCCTGGCCGTGACCGGACTGCTGATCGCCGCCCTCATGCAGGTCTTCGACGCCATGCAGAACATCGGCAACGGCATCCTGCGCGGCATCGGCGACACCGCAGGTCCGTTCCGGATCTCCCTCGTCGGGTACTGGCTGATCGGGCTGCCCGCGGGCTACCTGCTCGGGGTGAGCGCCGACTGGGGCGTCGAGGGCGTCTGGATCGGCCAGACCATCGGCCTCGCGGCCACCGCCGCCATCCTGCTGGTCGCCTTCCTGCGCCGCGTCGACCGGCTCCACCGAGCGACGTCCAGCGCACCCGCCCCGGAACCGGAGTCGTCATGAACCATGCCCTCGCACCGGCCGCTTCGGCCTCCCTGATACGCAGGGAAGTGGCGGGCCTGCCCCTCTACGATCCCGGCGCCGACCCGGCCGAGGTGGCCGCCCTCAGCGGCTCCTCCCGCGTGATCAAACTCTCCAACAACGAGAGCCCGTTCGGTATCTCGCCGGCGGTCGCCGAAGCCGTGCGCCTGGGCCTGGCCGACGGCGTCTCCCGCTACCCCGACCCCACCGGAAAACGTCTGGCCGAGGCCATCGGGAAGAGCCTGGACGTGCCCGCCGAGCGTGTCGTGCTCGGCAACGGCTCGGAGAACATCCTGGAGCTGCTGTGCCAGGCCGTACTCGATCCCGGTGACCTGGTGGTCACCCAGGCGCCCGGGTTCAGCCTGCACGAGACCTTCCCCCGCGTCATGGGTGCCCGAGTCGAAAAGGTGCCGGTCACCGCCGAGTTCGGGTTCGACGCGGACGCCTGGCGTGCCGCGCTGGCCGCAGGCCCGAAACTCGTCTTCCTCGCCAACCCGTGCAACCCCACCGGCGCGATGCTCAGCGCCGGCCAACTGGAGCAAGTCGTGGCCGCCACCCCGGAATCGGCCCTGCTGGTGCTCGACGAGGCGTACGGCGAGTTCGCCCGCCCCAACCCGGAGTACCCCGACGCGCTGGAGTCCCTGCGCGGACTGGATAGGCCGTGGATCGTGCTGCGCACCTTCTCCAAGGCCTACGGCCTGGCGGGGGTCCGGGTGGGGTACGGCATCGCCTCCGACTCCGCCCTGATCCAGGCACTGGACCGGGTTCGTACTCCGTACAACGTCAACCAGCCGGCCCAGGAAGCCGCCGTCGCCGCGCTGGGCGACCACGCCCACCTGGCGAACACGGTCCGCCGGACCGCTCTGGAGATCGCCAGGGTCACCGACCGGCTGCGCGGCGCGGGACTGGGCGTGGTCCCGTCCTCGACCAACTTCCTCTTCATCGACACCGGCCGCCGCTCCGACCGGGTCGCCCAGGAGCTGCACCGCGCCGGAGTCATCGTCAAGGCGTGGCGCGAGCCGGGATACGAGAACTACATCCGAGCCTCCATGTCGACCCCCGGAGACAACGACGTCTTCGTGCGGTGTCTGACGGAGATCTGCGCGAAGGACAAGCCGTGATCGAAAGCAAGATGTCTGACCTGATTGGGCGAACGCCCCTGCTGAAACTGCAAGTTGGGGAAGGCGGGGCAACCGTCCTGCTGAAGATGGAGCAGTACAACCCAACCGGCACCGCCAAGATCCGGATGGCCAGGAACATGGTGGACGAGGCGGAGGCTGCGGGGCTGCTGACCCCTGGCGGGTGGCTGGTCGAGTCCACCTCCGGGAACACCGGGCTCGGCCTGGCCCTCATCGCCGCCGAACGCGGATACAAGTTCACCGCCGTGGTGGACAACCACTCCAGTACGGACAAGCTGCGCGGCATGCTCGCCTACGGTGCCGACATACTCAACGTCGCCGGGGACGAGGAAGGGCTCGCCACCGCCGAACGCGACACCGTGGCCGAACGACTCGCGGCCGATCACGGCGCGTACTGGACTGCGCAACACCGCAATCAGGGGAACCCCAACGGCTACCGGCCGCTCGCCCGCGAACTGCACGACGACCTGGGCGACGACATCCACTACCTGTACGGGGCCGTCGGCACCGGTGGTTCGCTGTGCGGAACCGGCCGCGTCCTGCGCGAACGCATCCCGGACCTGAAGATCATCGGCGTCGAGCCGGTGGGGTCCGTCGTCTTCGGCGGCAAGGGCGCGCCCTACCACCAGTCCGGCACCGGTACGCCCGAAGGCTCGGAGATCGGCGGCGTCGTCGACTACGAACTGATCGACAAGGGGGTCAAGGCCAGTGACTCGGAAGCCTTCGAGACCTGCCGCTACCTGGCCAGGAACTTCGGCGTCCTGATCGGCGGTTCGGCGGGCGGCGTTGTCTACAAGGCCTTGGAGCAGGCGCAGAGCGCGGGCCCCGGGACCACCATCGTCGTGCTGGTCTGTGACGGCGGCGACAAGTACCTGGACACCGTGTTCAACGACGACTGGATGGCGGCCAACGACTTGTTCGACGCTCATGTCGTCCACCGGCTCGCCGCGATGCTGCGGTAGCGCCCGACCCGACCGAACGGCCAGCATGCCTGGCGCATCCGGTCGGTCCCACCGATGTGCGGTCCGCGGCGCTTCGCGGCCGCAGCCGCGAAGCGCCGTCCCTCCTGTGACGTGCCCTTCGACCGGCTCCGCCAGGCGGTCCGCCTGAGCTGCCAGGACCCTTCTGCCCTCTCACACGAACTGGTACCTTCCTGCTAATGAAAACGAAAACGATAACCATATGTGTGGCAGCCTTGGCGGTGCTCGCAGTTGCGGGGTGCACGGCCGGCACCGCTACCGATGCCGGCGAGCGGGCAACGACGACGGGGGCGGGGGCGGGCGCGACCACGACCTACCCGTTCACCCTCAAGAACTGCGGCACCGATGTGACCTACAAGGCCGCACCGAAGAAGGTCGTCACCCTGAACCAGACCGCCGCCGAGATCCTCATCCACCTGGGCTTGGGTGACCGGATCGTCGGGTCGGGCTACGAGATCGAGAAGACGCCGGACGCGATCGCCGAGCAGTACAAGAAGATTCCGCTCCTGTCCGCGCACGGGCAGGAGATCAAACACGAGAAGCTGCTGGAAGCGCAGCCGGACTTCGTCTACGGCTCCTTCGCGAGCATGTTCACCGCCGAGCAGTCCGGCGACCGGAAGCAGCTGCACGACCTGGGCGTGCCGACTTACCTGACCGAGTTCGACTGCTCGTCCCACGAGAGCGTGGCGGGCGCGAACTTCGAGATGATGCACGAGGAGTACCGTCGGCTGGGCAAGATCATGGGCGTGCCCGCCGCCGGGGAAAAGCTGGCGACCGAACAGCAGGCCGTGGTGGACAAGGCGCTGGGCGCCGTCAAGAAGCGGGACACCCCGCTGAAGGTGATGTGGTTCTACTCCACCTACGAGGGGACTCCGTGGGCAGCGGGCCCCGGTGGTCTGCCGCAGCACATCTCGGACCTCGTTGGTGTCCAGAACATCTTCGCCGACGCGAAGACCAAGTGGGCCGAGGTGAGCTGGGACGAGGTCGCCGCCCGGAATCCCGACGTCATCATCCTGGCCGACCTGACCCGAGGCGAACCCAACGACACCGCCAAGGAGAAGATCGACCTGCTCAAGAAGGACCCTCTCACCAGCAAGCTCGGCGCGGTGGCGGGCGACCGGTTCATCTCCATCCCCGGCTCCCACATGGATCCCAGCTACGGCAGCGCGTCCGTGATTCCCGCGCTGGTCGACGGCCTGAACAGGCTCGGCTGACCCGCCAACCATCATGACGACTAATTCACACAAGACCGCCGCGCCCACCGGAAACACGATCACCAGGCGTGAAACCGTTCCGGTGCGCCGGCGGCGCACCCCGACGGTGGCGCTCTTCTTCCTGGCCGTGGCCGGACTGCTGGTGTCGGTCGTCGCCGCGTCGCTGTTCGGGAGCGCGGACATCCGGCCCCTGGATGTCGTCTCCACGATCCTCCGTCACGTCGGACTGGGGAGTATCGCCCCCACCCCGCCCCTGCCGGGGCTACTCGACGCCCTGATCTGGGAGTCGCGCTTCCCACGGGTGCTGCTGGCCGCCGCCGTCGGCATGGCCCTGGCGGTCTCGGGCACGGTCCTGCAAGCGGTCACCAGGAATCCCCTTGCCGACCCCTACCTGCTGGGAGTCTCCTCCGGCGCCTCCACCGGCGCGGTCGCCGTGCTCCTGCTGGGCATCGGAGGAAGCATCTCCCTGTCCACCGGAGCCTTCGTCGGCGGCCTGGTCTCCTTCGGCCTGCTGCTGCTCCTGCTCGGCGGAGGCCGCGTCGCCAGCCCTTCCCGCGTGGTGCTCACCGGCGTACTCGTGTCCCAGTTCTTCGCCGCGGTCACCTCGGTCATCCTCATGGTCAGCGGGGACGCGAACTCCACCCGGGGCTTCACCTACTGGCTGCTCGGCACCCTCGGCGGCGCCCGGTGGGAAGGGGTGACCGTCACCGTCGTGATCATCCTGATCGGGGTGGTCGCCGTCCAGTTCTTCGCGCCCGCCCTCGACGCCTTCACGTTCGGGTGGGACTCCGCCGCCGCCCTGGGGATCAACGTCACCGCGGCCCGCATCTGGCTGATGGTGCTGACCTCGGTCATCACGGCCGCTGCCGTGGCCGCCTCCGGCGCGATCGGCTTCATCGGGCTTCTCATCCCGCACGCTGTCCGCATCCTGACAACTCCGACGCACCGCACCCTGCTTCCCCTGTCCGCGATCGTCGGCGCCATCTTCCTCATCTGGGTGGACGCGTTCGCGCGGACAGCGTTCTCGCCCCACGAACTGCCCGCCGGGGTCATCACCGCACTTCTCGGCGCGCCCGCCTTCGCGCTGATCCTGAAGCGTCTGGAGTCCTGATGGGCCGCATCACCACCTCCCAGCTCTCCTGGTCGGTCAAAGGCCACCGGCTACTGGACAACATCGAGATGGCGGCCAACAACGGAAAGACCGTCGGCCTCCTCGGCCCCAACGGCTCGGGCAAGTCGACACTGCTGCGCCTGCTCGCCGGACTGCGGCGCCCCGACACCGGAACCATCCGCTACGACGACACCGGTCTGCATGACCTCGGCCGCAGGGTGCTGGCCCGACGGCTCGCCGTCGTCGAACAGGACGTATCCGCCCACAACCACGTCAATGTCCGCCAGGTCGTGGAACTCGGCCGCACGCCCTTCCGCGGCCGCTTCGACGCCCTGACCGAGCGCGATCGGCGGATCGTCGACGCGGCGCTGGAACGCACCGACATCACCGACAAGCAACACCAGAGCTGGCACACCCTCTCCGGAGGGGAGAAACAGCGCGCCCAACTCGCCCGCGCCCTCGCGCAAGAACCTCAGGAGATCCTGCTCGACGAACCCACCAACCACCTCGACATCCGCCACCAGCTCGAACTCCTGGACCTGCTGACATCACTGGACGTCACCTGCGTCGTCGCCCTGCACGACCTCAACCTCGCCGCCCGGTACTGCGACCACATCGTCGTCCTCGACCACGGACAGGTCGCCGCAGCGGGCCCTCCGGAGGCCGTGCTGACCCCGGACCTGATCCGGTCGGTCTACGGCGTCAACGTGCTCGTCGACCGCGAACACACCACCGGCGCCCTCCGCATCACCTACCTGGCCGCCACAGCCACGCGAACGACTGCCGCACAGGCGGTGCGACTCGATGCTCCGTAGAAGCCGGTTCCCTCAACCCCGGCCAGCCGTACCACTTGCAACGAACATGGGGCACCGGCAACGTTCACGATCGGTTCGCGGGCGGGATGGCCGTCACCGGACCGGTCGGGCGCTCGCCGGGTCTGCGGCAGGGAGCCCCTCGAGGCCAGCGAGAGGATGGTTTCCTCCAGGTCGCCAGTGCGGCGCGCGTACTTCGGCAGCAGACCGTCGGCGAAGGTGCCCAGCCGGTCCGGGGACCTGCACCGTTTCGGCACTCCGGACTCAGCTCGAAGACGCGGACCGAAATCCACGACCTCGCGGCCGCCCGGCCCGTCAGCTGATCGAGCTGCCGCAGCAGACGATCACCAAGGCTGTCCGCCGCGCTGACGGCGCTGCCAGGCAACGCGCCGGAGTGCTGAGGGCGCGGTGCCTGGTCGGTAAGTAGAGGGCTGGGCCGAACGGGAGTGGGAAGAGTTCGCGTACAAGGTGGCCGGCACCGCCCCGAACCTCGTGGCGGCCCAGGAGTGGGTGAACGAACTCCAGATCGGCGACACCCGACCGCGTGATGGCCTTGGTGAAGGCGGCGCCCGCAGAGACAGGCGGAGGGGCGGGTGAGAGCCGTCTGCGAGCCGGTCGTAGGTGTCCTGGCCCCCATGGTCGGGCCGGTAGCCTGCGGGAGTGAGCGAGCAGGTGCGGGTTGAACACCCGGTAGAACGGAGGACGGCAATGGCCCGGCGTTATGACTGCTCCACCGTGTCCGGCCGTGCCGATGGGCTGCGCGAGGCCGCCGTGGCGGTGCGCCGGGGTGCGCTGGTGGTGCTGCCCACGGACACCGTGTATGGCATCGGTGCCGACGCCTTCAACCGTGAAGCGGTGGAGGGTCTGCTGCGGGCCAAGGGTCGTGGACGGGCCATGCCCTCGCCGGTGCTGGTCGCCTCCCCTCACGCTCTCAACGATCTGGTCACCGACTTCCCCGAGCAAGGCTGGGCCCTGGTGGAAGCGTTCTGGCCGGGCGGGTTGACCCTGGTCGCCCGCCACCAGCCGTCGCTGGCCTGGGACCTGGGGGAGACCCACGGCACGGTCGCGGTCCGGATGCCGTCCCACCCTGTGGCTCTCGACCTGCTTACCGAGACCGGGCCGATGGCGGTCTCCAGCGCCAACCTGACCGGACTTCCGTCCCCGCAGGACTGCGATGCCGCTCAGGGCATGCTTGGCGACTCGGTCGCCGTCTACCTCGACGGCGGGCCCACCGAGGCCGCCGTCGCCTCCTCGATCGTGGACCTCACCGGCCCGGTCCCCATCCTCAAGCGCGCCGGTGCGATCAGCGCCGAGCGTCTGCGGAAGGTGGCACCCGGCCTCCAGGACGCCGGGTAACCCGTCCCGTCGGCGACGGTGCTGGGCAGCACCGTCGATCCATTGGAGCCACCCGTTCGGCGGGCGTCGTGATCGCGGCGCGTCGTTGTGGACGATGTGGCGGTCCGCGGTGAACAGGGCGTCGGCGACCTGGCGCCGGACGCTGCGCAGGTGCCCGGCGGCGACTTGCCCTACCCGGGGGAGGGCACTCGCCGCGCGCTGAGGCTCCAGCTGGAAGCGGCCCTCGCCCGGCGTCTGGGGATAGCCGGTGACATGAGGGCACCCAGCCCCGGTCTGTCACACCCCCGCCGCCTTTACGGACCCCGCGAAGCGATCAGGTGCGCCTGGCCGTAGCCTGCGGTCATGAGTGACGCACCGCCGCTGACCCCGTCCGAAGCTTCCGAGCTGCTGCTGGCCGGCAACCAGCGCTTCGTCGCGGGCACACCGCAGCACCCCAACCAGGACGCCGCGCGCCGTGCCGAGACCGCACCTGTCCAGCGCCCGTTCGCCGTGCTCTTCGGCTGCTCCGACTCACGGCTGGCCGCCGAGATCATCTTCGACCGGGGCCTGGGGGATCTGTTCGTGGTCCGCACCGCGGGCCACGTGGCCGGGTCGGAGGTGCTGGGCAGCATCGAGTACGGCGTGAACGTGCTGGACTGCCCGCTCGTCGTGGTGTTGGGCCACGACTCGTGCGGCGCGGTCGCCGCCGCGCGTGCCGCCGTGGCCGACGGCGTCGGCACCACCGGGTACGTACGCGACGTCATCGAGCGGGTCACCCCCAGCATCCTGGCCGCCCGCGCCGCCGGGCTCACCGCGGACGACGACATCATCGCCGAGCACATCCGGCACACCGTGGACCTCCTCCTGGACCGCTCCCGGGTGCTCGCCGATCAGGTCACCGCCGGTCGGACGGCCGTGGTGGGCCTGTCCTACCGGCTGTCCGACGGCAGCGCCCGAGTTGTCACCGCCCGCGGTCTGCCGGTGGAGGCGCCTGTCCCAGGCGCCTGAAAGATTTCAGGCGAACGGCAACCGGGGCGCTGCCGGCGCGGGCTTCGTGACACGGCACCAACTCCACAGCGTGAAGCACGTTCCTTAGGACGTGACGCGGGAGTGCGCACGCGGCCTCTGCCTTAACCGCGTCGGCGTGTGGCGAACCATGAGGCGAGGAAGAAGACGGGCAGGGCGACCCCTGTCAGCAGCACGGTGCCGGTGGCCGCGCTCCACAGGAAGCGGCCCCCAAGGTGGGCGACGCCCTGGTAGTAGCCGAGTGCCACGGTCATCAGCAGCGCGTATCCGCCGACCGCGGTGCCTACCACTTGGCGGACCAGCGACAGCCAGCCGTGCCCGGCCCCCACAGGAGCGAGCCGTCGCGCCGGCACCCAGGATCGGTCGGGGCGGCGGCGGAGCATGAGCAGACCCAGGCCGAGGTAGGTCATGACCATGGCATAGCCGGTGATCATGAGGGTGATGTTGAGGGAGACCGGCAGCATGGTTTTCCCTGGCCGGTCTCAGGAGGGCTCTTGGAGCAGGAAGTGCCAGCCGCGTACGAAGGTGTGCCAGCCGAACCACAGCCACAGGGCGAACAGGGCCCAGCGGCCGATTGGGTAGCCCATGACGGCCCTGGTCGCGTCGCTGAGGGTGGGGAAGCCGTCGTCCGGCCGGAGCAGGCCGATGCCTTCCCACGCGAAGATCGCGCCGAACAGCACGGCCCAGACCAGGTAGCCGATCACCGGATGCTCTGCCACTGTGCTGGCCGTCCTCTCGCGCCGTAAGCCGGAGTGGTCGGGTCGATCATCGGTCATGGCGGACCGCCTGCCCGGGACGCGCACCGCGCGTCGGTCAGGCCGAGGCTCTGGGCTGCCCTCGATACCCGCGGCAGGGCCTACGGGTAGTGGTGGCGCGGGGTGTGCGCCGGGTATTCCGCGTATTCGGTGCAGTCCGGATTGCGGCACGGACCCGGCTCCCACACGCTCCGATATCCAGCCGCCCGCGAAAGCGCCGACGACGCTGATGACGGTGCGGCTGGTCACGTCGTCGGCGTCCGTTGCGGGCAGGAGGAGCTGGGCTATGGCCCCGGCCAGCAGGCCGAGGGTCAGCCAGGTGATCCGACTCATGACAATCCCCGAGGCCTGGTTGCTGCGGAGCGCCCCCTATGCGGGGGGTGAGGGTCAGCGTCGCGGGGTGTCGGTAGGGGATTCCGGGGCGGGGTGCGGGCTGATCACGGCGTCGGGTTCGATGACCCGCTTCGTGCCGTCGTCGGCGCGCTGGCCTGCGGCCTGGGGCGCCGGGTCGTTCTTCATCGCCCGTGCCTCGCTCTTGAGGATTCTGGCCGACTTCCCCATCGAGCGGGCGAGTTCGGGCAGCTTCTTGGCCCCAAAGACCAGGACGACGATGATCAGGATGATCGCTATCTCGCTGATACCGAACATGGCGCGCTGCCCTCCTGGGCTGATACGGCCTGCTGTCTGTGCCCCGGTCCGGGTGGTTCCCGGGCGGGGCAGTCGCACCCTGAAGCCGCGGGTGGTTACAGGTGGGAGGCGATGGCGGGCAGGAGGTCCTGGAAGGTGCGGCCGTTGGCCGGCTCCCCGATCGCGGACATGCTCCACGCCTGCCCGGAGCGGTGGACCTTGGCCATGACCTGCGCCGTGTAGTTGCCGCCGCCGGAGAGCGTGTAGCGGGCCAGCTCCTGCCCGCTGGTGTCGTCGATAAGGCGACAGAACGCGTTCTGCACGTCCGTGAAGGTCTGCCCGGTGAAGGAGTTGACGGTGAAGACGATCTGGTCGACGTGCACCGGCAGCCGCTGGAGGTCCACCAGGATCGACTCGTCGTCCCCGCCCTGCCCCGCACCGCCGACCCGGTTGTCACCGGTGTGGCGTACCGAACCGTCCTTGCTGACCAGCTGCTGGAAAAACACCACGTCCACCGGCTCCTTGCCCGCGAACAAGACGGCCGAGGCGTCCAGGTCGATCTCCCGCGCGGTCATCCGGGCGAGGAACCCCTTGCGCGGGGCGGACTGCCAGCCCAGCCCCATGCGCACCACGGTCAGGTCGCCCCCGCCGGGCTTCTCCAGGCTGATCCGCTGGCCCTTGTCCAGGTTGATCCCCACCGGTGTCCTCCAGATGCTGGCTCGTTGATGTACGCCGTCATGTAGCCGCGTTAGCGGTCACCGCCATGAATCTACAGCACTGTAGAAGCCTGGGGAGATGCTTCTCATGGGCGAGCGACGACCGCCCGGGCCAAGGGTGCGTCAGTCCGTGGTCCGGATCGGTGGGCTGGTGGCCCGGGTGGCCCGGGGCGGGCCGGGTCGGGGACCGGCCCGCCCCGGCGGCGTCTTGGTGTGTCAGACGCCGACGCCGAAGTCTGCGGCGATTCCCGACAGGCCGGAGGCGTAGCCCTGGCCGACGGCGCGGAACTTCCATTCCGCGCCGCTGCGGTAGAGCTCACCGAAGACCATCGCGGTCTCGGTCGAGGCGTCCTCGGAAAGGTCGTAGCGGGCGATCTCCGCCCCGCCGGCCTGGTTGACAACGCGGATGAACGCGCCCCTTACCTGGCCGAAGCTCTGACTGCGGGCTTCGGCGTCATGGATGGAGACCGGGAAAACGATCTTGTCGACGTCGGCGGGCACGGTGGCGAGGTTGACCTTGACGACCTCGTCGTCCCCCTCGCCCTCGCCGGTGAGGTTGTCGCCGGTGTGCTCGACGGATCCGTCGGGGCTCTTGAGGTTGTTGTAGAAGACGAAGTGCTGGTCGGAGGGGACCTTCCCGGACGCGTTCACCAGCAGGGCGCTGGCGTCGAGGTCGAAGTCGACCCCGGTGGTCGTCCGGATATCCCAGCCCAGGCCCACCAGTACGGCCGTCAGGCCCGGGGCCTCCTTGCTCAGCGAGACGTTGCCGCCCTTGGACAGGCTTACACCCATGTCGTGGCTCCCATTCGGTATCTCCGCGGCCCCGGCTGGCGCGCCCGTACCGTCGGATCAAGGCGAATCTACAACACTGTAGAAGTGTATTGGTGGGGTTCGGTCGGTGTGGCGGCTTCACGGAGTGGGGCTGCCCGCGGGCCGCCGAACAGCAGGCCGGTGGATCAGTACGATGAACCGCCACGCCGCGTCGGGTGAGGCAATAGGGCGGGAGGTTGACGGCATGACGGTGAAAGACACGAGCGGCGGCGACCCGTCCCGCCGCCGGGGGCAGGGTGAACTGGAGAGCCAGGTGCTCACCGCGCTGTGCCAGGCGCCGGGGCCGGTCACGGCGGGCTGGGTCCAGGACCGGCTCGGCGGCGGCCTGGCCTACACGACGGTGATGACGATCCTGACCCGGCTGCAGGCCAAGGGTGCTGTGGCCAGGGAGCGGGTGGGTCGGTCGTTCGAGTGGATGGCCGTTGCCGACGAGGCCGGGCTGGCAGCTTTGCGGATGCGGAAGGTCCTGGACGCCGAGAGTGACCGGCAAGCCGTCCTGGCCAGCTTCGTGACCGCTCTCCCGCCCGGGGACGAGCAGCTGCTGCGCGAACTTCTGGGCAAGGCATCCGAGGCTGGGGAAGGCTGAGGGACATGGGGATCTTCGTGTTCCTGCCGCTGGTGCTCCCGTTGACAGCGTGGCCGATCGCGCGGCTGGCCGGGCACCATCTGCACCCGCGTACCGCGACCTGGCTGCTGACCGGCGTCGCGGCAGTGCTGGCGGTGTGCAGCACACTGTGCCTGGCGCTGCTGATGGTGGTGGGGACCGCGCAGCTGCCCGGCAACCCGCTGCCGGACGGCTGGTCCGACCCGGAGGTGCGCGAAGCGGTCCCGTACGACGAGGTCGCCGGCAAGGCCGCCATCCCCGCCCTCCTCGCGGTGATCGCCTCGTGCGCCGCCTCGGCGTGGCGCCACCGGCGGGTGCGCCGGCGCAGCTGGCGTGCTCTGGCCGGGCTGCCCGCCAGGCCGGTGGCCGTGCTGCCCGATGAGGTCCCGTACGCCTATGCGCTGCCCGGCTCGCGCCGTGACCGGATCGTGGTGAGCACGGGAATGCTGGCCGCGCTGACCTCCCGCGAGCGCCGGGCCCTGTTCGCGCACGAGCGCGCCCACCTCACGGGAGGCCATCACCGGTTCCTGCTGGCCGTGCAGCTCGCCGCCCGCGCCAACCCGTTTCTGCGGCCCCTGAGGTCGGTGGTGGCCTACACCGCCGAGCGGTGGGCTGACGAGGAGGCGGCGTCCAGGGTCGGCAGCCGCCGTACGGTGGCGGTGGCGATCGGCAAGGCGGCGCTGATCAGCCGCGGCGCCCCGCTGGCCACGCTGGCCTCGTTCGCGGCGGCGGGCCCGGTGCCGAGCCGGGTGGCCGCGCTGCTGGAGCCCGCCCCGCAGTCCAGCCGCTGGCCGTCGGTGTTCACCGCGGTGGGCATGGCCACGTGGGGTGCAGCGGCCGGCACGACGGTTTCCGCGCTGTCCTCGGCGAATTCCGCCGTCACCCTGTTCTTCATCCTCCACGCCGCCACACCCCTGTGACCTGGACCAGGGGTGCCTGACGCGGCTGCTGCTTGTGGCGCGGGGGTGGCGTGCGGGAGAAGCTGGGAAGACGCAAAGCGTGCCCAGCCCCGGCACAGGGGCTGTGGGTGAGGAGAGGCGGGGCGATGTCCGGTCCGGTCGTGGTCGGGGTGGACGGCTCGCCCTCCGCCATGGCCGCGGTGGACGCCGCCGCGCGGGAGGCGCTGCTCAGAGGCGCCGAGCTGCATGTGGTCCACGCCTTCATCTGGCCCGCCATGCACGTACCGCCCGGCGCCTCGCCTCTCGGACCGCCCGCCGGGGGCGTCCGGGAGTCGGTCGAGCACCTGCTCCACGGGGCCGTCGACCTGGCCCGGTCCGCGGCCCCGGGAGTGCGGGCCACCAGTGCGGTGATGCCCGGTGAGGCGGTGGCGGCCCTGGAAGCGGAGTCACGGACGGCGCAGCTCATCGTGGTGGGCCAGCGCGGCTCGGGGGGCATCAGAGAGCTTCTGCTGGGATCTACGGCCGTCCACCTCGCCGCGCACGGCCACTGCCCGGTGATGGTCGTACGCGGCCGCACCGACCCCGAAGGCCCTGTGCTGGTAGCGGTGGACGGCTCCCCCCAGGGCCGGAGCGCGATCGCGTTCGCGTACGCCGAGGCACAGCTGCGGGGCACCGAACTGGTGGCCCTGCATGCCTGGAGCACGTGGAGCGATCACGGCGAGATCGGCCCGGGCCATCCCGTGGAACTGGTCGACATGATCGGTGACGTGGACCAGCTACGGGCGACAGAAGAGCGGCTCCTGGCCGAGGCACTGTCAGGCCACCGCGCGCAGTACCCCGGGGTGACCGTACGCCCGCGGACCGTCCGGGGCCGCACCCGGCCGACGCTGATCGAGGCCAGTGAGAGCGCCCAGCTGATCGTGGTGGGCGCGCGCGGACGCGGCGGATTCGCCGGACTGCTGCTGGGCTCGGTCAGCCAGGCCGTCCTGCACCACGCCCACTGCCCCGTCACCGTGCTCCGCTCGGGCCTCTGATGCCCATCCGCACCCGCGCGCCGGCGGGAACGCAGCCGTGGAGCGGAATACGGCAGGAGCCGAGGACGGGCCCCGACCAGTTCTTCGGCGGCCGTCCCGGCCGGAGCTCACGGAGGCAGGGAGGGTGGCGAGTTGGCCATCAGGTACTGGCGGATGACGCTGGAGACGTTCCTCGGCGAGCTCCTCGATGCCGGGTTTGTGCTCGAGAGACTCATGGAACCGCGGGCCACAGAGGAAGCCCGGCTGATTGATCCACGCCGGCACGAAAAGACCCACAGCCAGCCGCTCTTCCTTGCCGTCAGGCTCCACCGTCCCTGACGAGCGGCCCAAGGCCGATGCTGCGGTTACGCCCTTCGAGGCACGTTGACGCGGGAGCAGTTCGCCGCGCGTGGCTGCGGCATCGACTGGGGGAGCGGCCCCTGTGGTGGCTGTTGCTGGATAGTCACCTACGGAGCGAAGATCACAGCGACCTTGTGAAGTGATCACCGGTAGTGAGCACCGTCCTCTACTTCGAGCCGATGTGGGTCGAGGGGCGCGCGCCGGGTCGCAGAGGCCACCAAGCGTGGTGCGCACCCTGACGCCGTTCCACTGCGCAGGACTGCGGAAGCGTGTACGACGCGGGCGTGCTGCTGCGGCTGGCCTCTTTTCGGAAGCAGCAAGGATCGACGGCTCGAAGAATTGTCCTTCAATTTTTCGGGGTGATCTGAGGTGAGTGGCGGATCAGGGGGCGCCATGCGTTAGCGTGGCAAGCGTTGATGGCGAGCCCCCGTGCTGGTTCGTGCTGACTTTTGAGGCGCAGTAGGGGTAAACGTGCAGGTCAGAGCGATTTCATGAGGTTCCTGCACACCTTTTAGGCGCTTCTTTTAGCATGATGATCTTCCCAGCGCAAACATGCAGGTCAAGGGCTTAGGCCTCGCCTATTGGTGGGGCCCTCCTGCATCCCGTGCTGGTCTGGTGCTGAGCTCTCGTCACCCGTCATCACCCCTATCAACCCCAACCGTGCTGGGTCGGTGCTGACCCAGCACGAGCCCAGCCTGGACGCCTTCGGGGGCGTGTCGGCAAGCGGAGCGACCAAGATGGGACCGCTGATCGCTGCGGGAGCGGAATGCCGGGGTGGCACGATTCGGCCCGGCTTCCGGCCGCACATATTCCGAACTGGATTTGTGCAGTCGGTGCCCGGTCTCCCGGTTCTTCCCCCGCCAGCCTCGAAGCGAGTCACGGTCTGGCGCCGGACCCGCTCCTGCGCGGCTGTCTCGGCGTCGGTCAAGCCGCCGTCCTGCGGATATCTCACCGAACGAGGACTACCGAGGCCACCTTCACCCTGTCTGGCGAACAGCCGGCCGCTGGCGGGTGACTGCACCCCATTCCGGTGTCGCCTCGCGCAGGCCGAGCCGCAGACCATGTCTCTGCTTCCGGGCTGGCCGGTGGGCCGGCACGGATGACGTGGTTTCCCCGGCCGCGAACGCGCAAGCGGTGACCAGTACATGCTGGTCACCGCTTGCGATCAGGCCAATGGCCTCGGGTCAGGCTTTGAGTAGTTCGCGCTCGATGGCGGCCTTGGGCCTGGCGCCGACGATGGTTTTGGTGACCCTGTCGCCAACGAAGACGCTCATCGTCGAGATGGACATGATGCCGTACGCGGCGGCCGTCTCGGGGTCGATGTTCAGCTTGGTGGCCGGCGGGGTGCCGGTTCTTGGAGCGGGTGGGCGTCCGGGTCAGGGCCGAGTGGGTTTGGGCGCCCGGACATGGCTTGTCGTCCTCGTGCAACCGTCCTCACACCGACCCGCGTCCGACGCGGGTTCCGACACATCCGGCCCCATTTGCCCTGCCCGGTCCATCGGTCCACTTGTAGGTCACGCATGCGGGGCCGGAACGTGTGTTCAAGATCGAATTCGCCCGAGTCCTCTGCGGTCACTCCAAAGAGTGACCGCATGGTCAGATTTTGTACTGCGCCGACAACGACGAGGTGTGGGCGTGCCGTTCCGTTGAACTTCTGCACGTGCCCTGAACCGACCGGCTGCCGATACTCCTTGCATTGCAGGATCAGGAGTCGGTCTTCGTGGTCACGGGCGGTGACGTCCACACCAAGGTCGCCGGCTCCTCCCACCCGCTGTGTGCGGCTGAACCCGTCCCGGACCAGGAGATCAGAGCGCACGCCTGCTCGAAGCCCGTCGGGCTCATCGCGGCGAACTGCTTCATCTTGAAGGTCAGCACGTCCGGGCCGGTCGAATCGTCCGGCGAAGCAGCGAAGTCTTCGTCCGGACCGATGTAGGTGTCGGCGCCGAAAAGGAGAGCAAGGACCATGCCGAGCAGGAGAAGTACTGGTAGCGCGCTGGCGATGACGAGGCCGGTCCACCACGAGTGATCAGCAACCAAGTCCCACAGGTCCACGGTGATCCACTGGATGACGTCGTTCGTGAGCCATTCCCACACCATCTTGCCGATGGCCAGGGCAAGGACGGTGTACAGCAGGAACTTCAGCAGCGGGTCGAGTGACCCGTCTTCGTCGAAACCGCACCTCCGGGACGATGATGATGGGGAAGTGCCTGCTACGCGGCGCGCTTGAGCCGGGCGCGGCGGGAGCGTGCGGACAGTCCGAGGAGCTCGTGCAGTGGGGTGCCGTTCTCCGCCCAGCGCCGGATCCGGTCCCGGTCGACCCAGTGGACGTTGTGCCGGTCGCCCCAGGCCATGGCGTCCCGGGTGAATGTGCCGTTGGTGACGACGACGGCGTGGTCGGCCCGGTGGGCCGGGCCCGCCGTCCCCTTCACCGCGTACATGACGGAGGAGCCCACCTTGCCGCTGACCCGGGTGTGTTTGGCCTGGACGACGATCCGCCCGCGATGGGTGTGCTCGCCGATGACGTCGGCGGCCTGGTCGCCGCTGCCGCCCACACGGCGCGCCGACCAACCGTCACGGACGAGCAGGTCCCGCAGCGCATGCTCGAACTGCCGGTCGTCCATGGCGTCGAATTCGGCCCGGGTGATCCGCAGCATGGCCAGCCGCTCGGCGTCACGCCGCCGACCACGCGCGGCACGCGCCATCCGCCAAGTCCCGACGGCTCCCGCCAGCAGGACGAGGACCAAGAGGAACGGCCACCCGTCCCTGAGCGTTCCGACGGCCGCGATGGCCATCCGAACGGCCAGGACCAGGGCCGCCAGTGCCACGACCGCGGCCGAGAGGACTTCGGGCGCGCCGTGTGGGCGTCGAAGGCGTAACCGCTTGCGTCCCATCAGCGGGCGGCCGGAGCGGAGACAGCCGGCTGCGGTCGTTCCGGCGGCGTCGGGGTGGCCGCCTCACCGAACCCGAACACCTGCCCCCATAACCAGACGCCGGCCGCAACGCCGACGATCACCCAGCCGCTCATCCGCTTCGCGCTGCCCGGCTTCGGATTGCGGCGGATGTGCCGGCGTACGTAGTGGAACCCGTCCGGCGCCTTCGACATGACGTCCCCTCCCGTCGGCGAGCTGCGGTCGCTGCCCGTCCCTACTCATTGATGTAGCAGCGGCCACTGACAGAAACTGATGGATCATCACGAGAGCGATCTGGGAGAAGTCGTCATCACGCCAGCTCCATCGCACTGCCTGGCTGCCCATCCGACTCGAAGCCTGGGCTGCTGACCTCGAGATATGGACCTCGGACTCCTACGCGGCCACTGAGCCCGACCCGCCGGAGCCCTGGCGGATCAACCGAGCGGGTGTCTCTCACCTGCGGAGAGCGGGCTGAAGTCGCGTCCGGACGTACCGCGATGGTGAATGGCGAAAAGAAGCAGGCTCGCCGATGTTCTCCGCCGTACCCTCCGGGTCGAAGTGCATCAGCAGGGTCACCTCGGTGTGCGCGGGGTCGAGAGGCCGGAAGGTAACGACTCCGGACTACGGCTTCAGGACTTCCTCCGCGTCCGCGGCGCGAGAGCTTCAGCGCTGGACACCGCTGCGGAGGGCGGACCGGCCTTCAGCTGGCCGGTGTGAAGGGTGGTCCCAACGGAGAGCGGTCGCGGTTGCCGGAGCGCACCGGGCAGCCAGCGGCTTCGCGGAGACTGGCGGGGCCGCTGCCGTTGCGGGGGTCGGTGGGCCACGGCCACTCGTGGGAGTCGTAGGGGGCCACGGTCGGCAGGACGGGGGCGGTGCCGCGTCGCGCCGATTCCTCCTCGATCACCCGCCGGGCGGCGTCGCCGAGGATGTCGGCGCCCTTCATCGCATGGTGGTCGCCGAAGAAGGTGCGGCCGAGTTCGCGGTCCGAGTGCACTCGCGTCAGCAGGTCGAGCATCTCGGCGGGCGTGCTGGTGAAGCTGGAGGTCTCGAAGAGCAGGAGCCTGTCCCCGATGGCATCCCCGCCCATGTACTGCGCGAGGAGGGTGAACAGGATGTTCTTCTGGCGGGTGACATAGAGGGTGTTCACGACAGCGTGCACATGGGGCCAGGACCCCGCGAGGCTGGTGTGCCAGAGGTCGAGCCGTGCCATCCAGTGCGATACCTGAACCTCGGCTGCCCGGTCGATCAGCTCCAGGACATCGGGGGCGCACTCCCGCGCGTACGCGGCGATTGCCTGCCGGGTGACTGTCCCCAACTCGGAGGCGTGTTCGAGGAAACGGTGGTTGCGGTGCAGGACTGAGGTCAGGGTCTCTCGTTGCGACGCGCTCAGGCCGAGTTCGGAAACACGGCCCAGTGCGCGGCGGTTCGTCTCCGAAAAGCTCTTGAGCGCGGCGCCGAGGGAGCTCGGGTCGTCGCCATGGCGCTCGACGATCTCGTAGATGGCCAGAGTGCTGTGGGCTACGGACTTGAAGTACTGGTAGCGCACCGGAACGGCCGGGGCCTCCTCGACGGCATGCCCAGGGCGGTACAAGACCATCCGGCCGCCGGCTCCGTCGAAAAGGCCTAGGATGACCGGGGTGGTGTCGAGCATCCGCTTGCGGTGGCCGACGAGGGCCTCGTCGTAGACCGCCATCATGGCGGTGTTCAGGTCGAGGACCTCGCCATCGTCGGTGCCCACCTGGCCCCCGGTAGTGCCGTCCGCAGCGACCTCGTCCACATCCTGCGCCTGTGCCACAACCCTCACCCGCATCTTTCCCGTTCAGCTGGACCCGTAACTGGCCTTCCCCGGCGGGGCGACCGGAGCGGCGACCATACGCCTCGGTCCGGCCAACCACTGGTGAAACCAACAAGGTTGGCTCGCCAACCCACCAGTGCCGCCGGTGTTCCAGCCAAATCCGGTCCCATGAGCAGGTAGGCGGTCGGCGGCACGGCGGCACGGTCCTTCGGTGGGGGCAGAGCCATGACGCCCGGTCGGTGCGGCACCGGGCCCGGCACGCGATCAACGCGGAGGCCCAGGAGGTCACTGGCCGGGTCCGTGATGCTCTCCACCAGCCGGGTGACCGGTGTGTTCTCCGGCCCTGCGAAGGGCAGGGTTCGCACGTACGGTCGTCGGGAGTCGGGGAGTTGCGGTGCGTGAGCAGTTACGGAAGGTACGCCCATCCGAGGAAGCGGCCCGGCGGTACCGGGCGGCGGGATTCTGGCGGGACGTCACGGTCGCCGACGACCTGCGGTCCTGGGCGGAATGCACCCCGACCAGGCCCGCACTTGTCACCCGGCAGGACGGCTGTGCTCAGGTGACGACATCGTCCTACCGTGACCTGGATGTGTGGGTGGACCGGATTTGTCGCGGCCTGGGAAGCCTCCGCCCGCGGCCGCGCGTACTGGCCTGCCAGTTGCCCGACCGGTGGGAGACCGCGGCGCTCCTGCTGGCGTGCATGCGCCTGGGTATCGTGGCCGTCCCCCTCCTGCCGACCTTGGGGGAGCGCGAACTGCGGCACGCACTCGCGGTGACCTGCGCCGACACCTTCGTGGTCCAGCAGACTCGGGAAGGGCAACCCCACGCCAAGCCGCTGGCCGAAACCACCGCCGGGCTACCCGCCCTCATTCACTATGTGGTTGCTTCAGGGACACCGCCCGAGGTGGACGCAGAGTCGTCCACCGCCCCGGTCCTGGACTTCGGCCGGCTGTTCATCCGTCAGGACACTGATCCGGGTCCGGATACCGCCCTGGCGGCGCCTCCCGACCCCGACCAGGTTGCCCTGGTGGTGTTCACCTCCGGGACCACCGGCCGTGCCAAGGCCGTGCTCCACACCCACAACACCCTCTGCAATGGGGCGCTCAACAGCACCCTGGCCGCGCCGTCCGGCCCCGTCGTGGCAGCTACCACCTCCACCATCAGCCACCTCGCCGGACTCCTGGTCGGGCTGCTGGGTCCCCTCACACAGGGAGGGACAGGTGTCTTCCAGGACACCACGGACCCCGGCCTCTTCCTGGACCTTGCCGCCCACGCCGGAGCCGTCCGGATCTTCTCCGTGCCCAGCAGGCTGACTGCCCTCGTACGTGAACAGCGGTGCGGGCCGCGGCCGCTGGAGGCATTGCGCTCCATCGCCACAGGGGCCACACCTGTCTATCCGGCACTGGTTGCCAGCGCGGAGCAGACATTCGCGACGCAGATACAGGCCACCTGGGGGATGACGGAGGTCGGGTGGGCGACCCTGGTGCCTGCCGGCGCCCCTGCCGGGACCTCCTCGCGCAGCGACGGCTGCCCCCTGCCCGGTGTGCAATTCGACCTCGCCGCCACCGTGCAGACCGAGGGCACAGTGCGGACCCTGCGGGTGCGCGGCCCCTCACTGTGCCTGGCGCTAGCCGACACGGACGCCGCGATCACCATGACCGCCGACGCCCCAGGGGGCTGGTACGACACCGGAGACCTGGTTCGCGTCGACCGCCACGGCGGTATCCGCTGCGTCGCCCGCAGCGCCGACCGCGTCGGCGGCAACCTCCTCGTGCCCGTCCGCGATGTCGAGGAGGTGCTCCTCACACACCCCGACATCGCCGACGTCGTACTGATCGGGATCCCGGACGAGGAAAGCGGCGAACACGTCTGCGCCGTCGTGGTACCTAAAACCGAGCCCCCGGATCTCCAAGAGCTGCGGGACTTCCTGCGCGGGCGCGGCGTCACCGTGGTACCAACCCACCCGGATGACAACCGCCAGCTCGATCCCCCGCGATCACCTGGGCAAGCCCCAGCGAGCCACACTGCGTGCCCGCACGATCCGCTCCGGCTGCCACGAATCCTCGGCCCTGACCCGGGACGAGCCACACCCAATTCATTGAGGCCCGCCCTGCCCTCCGCGTTGCGGAGGGCTCTGGGTCGGCGTGGCCGGAGTGGTGCCTGATATCCGGGGCGAGGGGCAGGTGTGCGCAGCATCCGCATGACGGTCGCGGGCGAGGGGTGCCGACCCTTCTTCTTGACCGTCGCCGCGGCTGAGGCCACTGGCCTCAAAGGGCGAGACCAGTAGGGGTCCAGTATCGGTAGGAGTCACGTTCGCCGAAGGGGAGGAGTTCGACGCCTCCTGGAACCGAGGCCAGCCGTTCGGATTCTCCTTGGGGGCCGGCAAAGTCATTCCGGGCTGGGACCAGGGCGTCCGGGGGATGAAGGTCGGCGGACGGCGCGAGCTCACCATCCCCCCGCACCTCGCCTACGGGAACCAGTCACCCAGCCCGAAGATCCCGGCGGGCTCCACGCTCATCTTCGTCGTCGACCTGATCGACGCCTGAGCTGACCACCGGTGCCAGGCCTCCCACGTAGAGCGAAGCCTGGCACTGGTAAAGCCCCCGCCCGAAGCAGTCACAATTCGAAGCCGCTGTCGGACGCGTGATGGAGTCAGAACCCGCCTACGGCTGGAGTCGACGACCCTCACCTGCAAAGCCAGGGCGGCGATAGCCGGATGGCGCCCGGCACAGACCGGTGGTGCGGGTGTTACAGCCGGTGGTGCATCAGGTGCAGTTGATGAGCAGTGAGGTGAGCGCGGTGCAGGTGCGGGTGGCGGTGTCGTTGGCCGGGTTCGGGTCGGTGGGCGCCGAGGCGGTGCGGGTGGCGGTGACGGTGTAGGGGGTGCCCAGGCTCAGCAGTCCCACCGGGGCGGAGAAGTTCCGGGTGACGCTGGCGCCGGAGGCGATGGTGGCGTAGGAGCAGGTGACCTTGGCGGCGGCGACGGTGCAGTTGGGGCTGGTGGCGCCCATCGGGGCGGGCAGCGGTGCGGTGACGGTGGCCGAGGTCACCGCGGCGGGGCCGTGGTTGGTGACGGTCAGGGTGTAGTCGATGCGACCGTGCAGCAGGCCGGGCACCGGGGTGGCGGTCAGTGCGACGGCCAGGTCGGCGGCGGGCGGCGGGGCGGACACCGTGGTGATGGCCACGTCGGTGGCACCGTCTCCGGTGGGGTGGGTGGCGGTGACGGTGTTGGTGGCGGTGTCGATGACCGAGACGTTGCCGTCGTAGGAGGGGACGTACACCGCAGTGCCGTCGGGGGTCACCGCGGCGGCCCGGGCGGCGTCACCGACGGGCACGGTGGCGATGACGGTGTTGGTCGCGGTGTCGATGACCGTCACGTCGTCACTGCCGTGGTTGGAGACGTAGACGCGGGTGCCGGCCGGGTTGATGGCGGAACCGCGGGGGCGGGTGCCGACCGGGACGGTGGCGGTGACGGTGTTGGTCGTGGTGTCGATCACCGAGACGGTGCCGCCGTCCTCGTTGGCGGCGTAGACGCGGGTGCCGGCCGGGTTGACGGTGACGCTGTCGGGGAGGGAGCCGACGGGCACGGTGGTGAGGATGGTGTGGGTGGCGGTGTCGATGACCTGGACGGTGTCGTTCCCGGAGTTGGCGACGTACGCGCGGGTGCCGGCCGGGTTGAAGGCGACACTGTCGGGATAGCCCCCGGTGGTGACGCTGCCGGTGATGGTGTTGGTCGCCAGGTCCAGGATGTGGAGGGCGGAGTCGGGGCCGTTGACGTCGGCGATGTAGGCGAAGGTGCCGGCCGGGCTGACCTCGATGTCCCGCAGGAACGTGCCGACCGGGACGGTGGCGATGACGGTGTTGGTGTCGGTGTCCACCACGCTGACGTCGTCGGAGTGGTTGGCCGTGTAGAGGCGTTCGGCGTCCGGGGAGACGGCCACGGCCCAGGGGGTGAAGTCGACCGGGATGGTCGCGGTGACTGTTCCGGTGACGGTGTCGATGACCGACACCGAGTCGGCGAAGGCGTTGGCCACGTACGCGGTGGGATGGGCCGGCGCGGCGTGGGCGGCCGGTGCGGTGGCGGCGGCCAGCCCGGACGCGGCGAGCACCGTGGCGCCGGTCCATGCCGCGAGTCTGCGACCTGTCCTTGCCGCTGGCTGGGCCGGCCGGGTGTGTGTACGTGTGCGCATGTGTGTGTCCTTCCCCCTGGGCCCGCGCCGAGGCGGGCCGAACAACCTGCTGGAAGCTTCCCCACCAGCCGCCCGCGGACGGGCGGCGGCCGTACGCCCGCCTGTCCCGCTCTGGGGCGGACAGCGTGTAACGGCCTTGGACAGGATGGTTTTCCCAGGCAGGCGCGACAAGGAACAATCACGCCATCACCCGAGGTCGGGAACCGGAACGGTCCAGGTCAGAAGCGGTACGGCGGGTGCGGACGGTACGTGGGGAGGAGTTCGGCGCCAGGGCGGCAGCCACGCCGTCCGGAAAGCCACGGTCGCCGCCTGTCAAAACACGGTTCTGTCGGGGATCATGTTTGCGCCGTGAGGCGCTGTTGGTTCGAGTGGAGGTGGAAGAGCTGCACCAACACCCCTTCTCGGCAAGGCCGTTGAAGCTGAGGCAGCTTGATCCGGGCGGTGCTGGGGAGGGCGAAAGCGGCCCTGACGAAGCCGGGACCTGCCAGTACTGCCAGATGGTGCGGGCCCGGCGAGCACGGTGGAGAGGGGTACGCGAGGAACCGGCGTTTTACGTCTCTCAAAGCGACACCGGCTCGAATCTGGCGGATCTGGGCCGGGTGTGGCGCGTATCCGGGGCATTCTCTCGGGTGATCTGGAGAGCTCATGGAGCGGTATACGAGAGCCGCTCGGGAGGTCGTGGGGAAGGTCTGCGGCGTACACGCGGCGACCACGCCCGACACCCTCGGGAACAAACCGGGGTGAACCGAGCGCCTCACCAAACAGCGATCACCGCTGACGAATCGAGGCCAGCGCAGAGAACCGGCGCCAACCAATGCAACTCACACGTCGCCCATCACCTGGTCACCCCGTGACAGCCAAGATCACCAGCCCATAGGGGCACTGACACAACAAGCCCCGACCCATATGAGGCTCTCAACACGGTCGGACCGCAGGCCACCCGATGACGGCCAACCGCTGCCACCACCCCACCCATGCACACGGCGGCCTGGGGTGTCAGGCAACTCGTCACAAACGGACCGAGGTGGCCACCGGCAGATGGTCGCTGCCCGTTCTCGGTAGCGTCCAAGCGGCGGTCGGCGCCATGCCGGCGACGAAGACCTGGTCGATCCGTACGACCGGAGCCGAGGCCGGCCAGGTGAAACCGAAGCCGTCCCCGGCCCGCGCCTGCGAGGACCGCATGCGGCTGGTGATCGGTACGAGGCCCCGGTCATCGGCGCTCCCGTTGAAGTCACCCACCAAGATCTTGCGCCTGATCGGTTCGGCCGCCACAGCCACCCCCAGCCGGTCCAGAGCCTGATCTCGCCTACGCGTTGTGAACCCTGCCGTGAGTTCCACTCGCACCGACGGCAGATGCGTCACGAACACCGCCACGGGCCCCTGGGCCGTGTCCACCGTGGCCCTCATCGCCCGCGTCCAGTTAATGATCGGGACCGCCGTCACGTCCCGGAGCGGGAGCCGGCTCCACAGACCCACAGAACCCTCCATGCGGTGGTAAGGGTAGTCGGCGGCAAGCCCTCGCTCATAGACGGGGACCACCGACCTGGCCAACTCCTGCAGCGCGATGAGGTCAGCGCCGGAAGCGGCCAGTGCCCGCGCCGTACCCGCTGGATCACTGTTGTGCTCGTTCACGTTGTGGCTGACTACGGTGAGGTTGCCTCCGGCCCCGCGCTTGTCGAGCAGCACGTGGCCGAATTGAGATCCCCAAGCCCCGGCCAGCGCGAGGACGGAGGCCAGCGCCACCCTGGAGCGCCGCAGAAGGGCGAGAATCACCAGCGGAACTACACCGGCCCCGGTCCACGGCAGGAAGGTCTCGAACAGGCTCCCCAGATTGCCGGACCGGTTGGGCACGAGGCCGGGGAGCAGCATGAGTCCCGTGCCCAGCAGCGTGAACGCAGCGAGCGCTCTGCCTCGCCGCCACGACCAGCCCAGGCGCCTCCGGCGACGCCGGCGGCTCCGGCGCGGCCGGTCGGGCTGCGCGGGCGGCCCCTCCGGCACCGGCACAGTTGACAGCGACATGCCGGGCCTCCGGAAACCTTGCGTTACGGCTTACGCTCCTACTCTCCGGAGGCCACCTCTCGGCCTCGCGTGCGCTTGGTATCGGCCACCGCGAAGTTTCGTATAAGTCCGGTAACAGCGCGGCGCGGCCTACGCATATCCGCGGTGCGAGACCTGGCCGTGATCTTGCGATGGGAATCTGGAGGTGCTGTCGGGGTCGGTTTGAGGGGGTTGCTGGGTCGTGTGGTCGGTTCTTACGTTGTTACCCGGAAGGCCAAGGTAAGGAGAACCTTCTCCGCGCGCTGGCTCATCTCGGCGGCCAGATCGCGTAGTTCCGAGCCTTTGCCGGCGGGCACCGACAGGGCTAGCGCCGCTGCCGCGCCGCCCACCGAGATGCGCACGGCCGCGCAGGCGACGCCGAGTGCGTATTCCTGATGCTCCACGACGGGCCGCGCCGGGGGGCGTGCGGCGAGGCGGCGGAGGACCGTCGGGGCATCGTGAGCGGTATAGGGAGTGAGCATCGTCACGGGGTGGCGTGCGAGATGGTCCCTGCGGGCCCGCTCCTCCAGCTGGGCCAGCAGGCATTGGCCGATCGCATGGGCATGAGCGGCCCCGCGGAAGTCCGCCCGCCGCTCCGCCGGGGGCGCGTAGGGGTTGTCCGAGACGGCCATTACCTCGACCTCGCCGGTGCGGTAGACCGCGAAGTAGGTCGCGACGCCCAGGTCCAGACTCAGCCGGTCGATCCACGCGCGGATCGGCAGTCCTTGTGCGTTGTCCTGACTTCCCCCCACGAGGGAGTAGGTCCCGTGGTCGTTGAGCAACTCGCCTTCGTGGACGAGCGTGCGCAGCAGGTGATACGTCGTCCCGAGCGGCAACCCGACGTCGCGAGCCAACTGCTTCGCTCCGGCCTGGCCGCCGCGCCCCTGCAAGGCTCGGATCAGGCGCAGCGCCCGCTGAACCGACTGGATGAGGGTGGGGCTTCCTGGCTGGTGAGGTATCACGGTCGCCCATCCGGTCCGCTCCTGTCCGGCCGCCGTACCAGTAGCGCCTGCAGGAAGACGTGAAGGGCCCGCACCTCAGTGGGGCTGGGCAGTGCGGTGGTAGGCCGGGCTGACGGACGAGGGTGATCGGAAGTGGGATATCGCTCTCGCACGTCGATTCCTTTCGCGCGTGGAGGCATGGCGGCCGGTGCGGAGAGGCCTTCACGTTCACCGCTGCCTGGACGCTGCGGGATCAGGCTCGCCGTAGCAATGCTGCGATCGGGGATCCTGCTCGGGAGGCCGCGCGGGGCGCGGGGGCAGTCGAAGGTCGGGATCGACCCGGGACGAAGCCCGGTCGGAGGCGTCCAGCAGCCAGCCCATGCGCTTGTGGGAGCGGCTCACCATGCACCGGTCGGTGAAACGGACGAGCGGCATGCCCTGCTCCACCTGCTGCTGGAAACGGTACAGATGGGCGGTGTCCCGCACCCACACCGCCGTCAGCAGCGAGGCCGGGCCGATCAGCGAGACCACGGTACGGACCTCCGGACGCAGGGTGAGGCGCGCCGCGGCCTCCGCGATCCGTGTGGAAGGGGCGTCCGCGAACAGCCACGCCAGCAGAGGAGTGTTGCTGCGCAGCCGGGACACCTCCACCCGGAGCGTCAGCTGGCCACTCGCCAACAGTATCCGTAGGCGGCGCCGCACCGTCGTCTCCGGCAGCCCGGAGACCGCGGAGAGATCGGCGTACGAGGTACGGATGTCGCGCCCCAGGGCCAGTGCCAGCTCCCAGTCGGAGGGCAGGACCGCCACGCCCGCCGGAGGCGCGGCCCGTCGCGCGGCTGAGGTATCGGTCCGCGCGGGCCGGCCGGCCGAGCGGGCCCCGTCGGCCGGGGCGCGACGCATCCCGGACCTGGGGCGCCAGCGACTCGCCTCGCTGTGGAAGCTGGCCACCGGGTGCGAACGTACCCAGCGGATGCCGGCGATCGTGTCCAGCCCGTCGGTGACCAGCGCGGACAGCTCTGCGGCGGTCCGCGCCGTCACCGTGACCAGCAGGTCCCGGTCTCCGGAGGTACGGTCCACGGTCACGATGTGCGGGACCGCACACAGCGCCGCCACCACACGCCCCACCTGGCCGTGCCGGCAGCCGATCTCCAGGAAGGCCGCCTCGGTGCCCGGCTCCAGGAGCGGCGAACAGGTGCTCCACACCGCGCCCTCGTCGACCAGCCGTTGCCAGTGCCGGGCCGCGGTCACCGCGCTGAACCCCAGCTCCGGGCCCAGCGTGGTCCACGGCGCGCGAGGTGAACTCTGCACCGCCCGGACCAGTGCCAGATCAGTGGCCGGCAGGGCGTGTTCCGTGGTGGATCCCGACATCGTGCTCATCCGCATGACGGAAAGCCTCACGCAGAGCCGGTGGGCCCGGCCAGAGGCGGACGATCTTCACAGACAGGCGAAAGTCCGCACCGCCGACCGCTCACCGGCACAGATGGTCCACGCACGCTCCGGATCCCGGCTCCGAGGTCCGCGGTGCGGCGCCCCCGGCCCGTGGTCCCGTACGGCGTCCCGTACGGGTCCACGCGGACCGCCGCCCGTCCGGATCGGCAACGACGCCGTCCGCCCCGTAGAGGAGAGACCTCCATGAGCGCCCACGCTCCCGCCCCGCCCGGCCCCGACGCCCCCACGCCAGACCCGGCACCCTCGCCGGGTGTCGCCCCCGCCTCCGGCCCAGAACCGGCCCCGGCCGCCCGGGACAAGCGAAACAAAGGAGCGGCGGCGGGCGGACTGACCACGGCCGCCCTCGCCATCTGCCTGAGCCTCGAATTCCTCAGCGGAATCCTCCAGAGCTGGCTCACCCCGCTTCTGCCAGCCCTTGGGCAGGCGTTCGGCGTCAGCCACGGCAACCTGAACTGGATCAGCTCCGCCTACCTGCTCAGCGGAGCGGTCTGCGTTCCCCTCATGGCCAAGCTCGGCGACATGTTCGGCCACCTGGCCTGGCTGAAGATCGCCGCCGTCTCGGTACTCCTCGGCACCACCCTCGTCGCCTTCGCGCCCAGCTTCGAGCTGCTGCTCGCAGGACGCGTCCTGCAAGGCCCCCTCTCGGCCTTCCTGCCCCTGCTGTTCGCCCTCGCCCGTGACCGGGCACCCGAGCGGGCCGGAGCCATCATCGGCATGCTGGTCGGCGCCCTCACCGTCGGCGCCAGCGTCGGAACGCTCGTCAGCGGCGGCCTCTACCAGGGCACGAGCAGCCTGGCCCTCACCCTCGCCCTGCCCGTGCTTGCCGTCGCCGTCACCCTCGTCGGCCTGTGGACAGGCGTACCCGAGAGCCAGGCCAGGGCCCACGGCCGCATCGACTGGTGGGGCGCGAGCACCCTCAGCCTCGGTCTGGTCCTGCTCCTCCTCGCCCTGGGCAACGGCGGTTCGTGGGGCTGGGCCTCCCTCCTCACCCTCGGCTGCCTGACCCTCGCCGCCGTCTTCCTCGCCGCCTGGATCCGGGGCGCCCTGGTCGTCCCCGAGCCGCTCATCGACATACGCGCCGCAACCAATCCCCGGGTGCTGCCCCTCTACCTGATCGGCTTGCTCCTCGGCGCCCAGCTCTTCGGATCACAGACCGTGATCGCCCTCCTCGCCGGCTCAGACCCTGCCGCCCACGGGGTCGGCATGAACCTCAGCGCGCTGGCGATCGGCGGCGTGATGACCGTCTCCGGAGCGGGCGCCTTCCTCGCCTCCACCCTCGCCAACAAGGCCGGCAAGAAATTCGGCGAACGCCCCACCCTGCTCACGGGCGCGGCCTTCGCCGCCGTCGGATTCCTCGTCATGGCCCTCGACCTGGCCTCCCTGCCGTTCTTCCTGACCGGTGTCCTGCTCACCGGCATCGGCAACGGCTGCGCCATGGCCGCGATCCCCGCCATGATCGTGGCCCGGGTCGAACCGACCATGACCGGCATCTCCTCCGGCGTCTACAACACCCTGCGCACCGCCTCAGGCGCCGCCGCCGGCGCTGTCTTCGCCACCGTCTTCGCTGTCTTCGCCACCGCCGACGGCCGGCCCGGCGGCGCCGCGTACACCTGGATCCTCGGAATTTGCGTGGCCTGTTGTGCGGGTATGGCCCTGCTCGTCGCCACGATCCGCGCCAACCTGGCCACCCCGTCGTCCTGAACTCAACGCGCGCTCCCTTCTTCTCCCCCTTCTTTTCCGTCCTCATCCCGCCCGACCCCAGGAGTTGTGATGACCATGACCGAGACCACGACCACCGCGACGACCATCGACCCCACCCGGGCGGCACGGATCGCCGACATCCTTGAGGCGGCGCGCGCCGGGCTCGTCTCACTCAGCCACGCCCTGCACGCCGACCCCGAGACGGCCTTCGAGGAGCACCGCTCGGCCGCCCGGCTCACGGAGTTCCTCGCCTCCCGCGGCTTCGACGTGACCTGCGGTGTCGGCAACCTGCCCACCGCCTTCACCGCCACGTACGGGACCGGCGAGCTGACCGTCGGCATCTGCGTCGAGTACGACGCCCTGCCCGGCATCGGACATGCCTGTGGCCATAACGTCATCGCGGCCTCCTCCCTGGGCGCGGCCCTCGCACTCGCCGAACTCGCGGACACACTCGGCATCCGGGTCAAGGCGATCGGCACCCCCGCCGAGGAGCACGGCGGCGGCAAGGTACTCCTCCTCAACCGGGGCGTCTTCGACGACGTCACGATCGCGATGATGGCCCACCCCATCGCCGAGATCGACATGGCCCCGCACGATTTCCGCAGCCAGGCGGTCTCCCGCTTCCTGGTCCAGTACTCCGGCACCCCCGCGCACGCCGCGGCCGCTCCCCACCTCGGCGTCAACGCGGCCTCCGCAGCCGTCATCGCGCAGGTCGCCATCGGCCAGCTCCGCCAGCAGATCCCGGGCGACCACCGGATCGCCGCCTACGTCACCGAGGGCGGCAGCGCGATCAACATCATCCCCGAGACGGCCAGGGTCGAATGCGAGGTGCGCGCCTTCACGCTGGAGGAAATGGAGAGCCTCAAGACCAGGGTGCTTGCCTGCTTCACCGCCGGCGCCACCGCGAGCGGATGCGGCATGGAGGTCGAAGCCACCCAGCCCGACTACGCGGACCTGCGTCCGGACCGAGCGTTCAGCGAGCGGTACGCGGCCCACCTGGCGGCGCAGGGCCGCGAACTGACCGTCCCGGCCCCGAACTCCGGTGGCGGCTCGACCGATATGGGCAACGTCTCGCACGTCCTGCCCAGCATCCACCCCGCACTCGGCATCAAGGGGGCCGTCCACGCCCCGCACACCCACGGGTTCGCGGAGGAGACGAACACCCCGGCCGCCGACGAGGCCATCGTCGTCGGTGCCAGGGCACTGGCCGGAGCGGCGGCCGACCTCGCGGCCGACCCGGTCGAGCGGGCCCGGGTCCTGGCTCTCCACGCCGAGCGCCGGCAGCCCACCGCCTGAGAACGGGCGATGCTCCTCGCCCGTTCCGGCGTTCGGGCCGCCCCTGGGGTCACTGTGCCGCGGGCCGAGACAAGGGCCATGCCGCCGACGCGTCCGGGGCCGTGGGCTCGCTGGTCAGATCAGTACATTGCTGCGGCCCGGGAGGGCTCACTGCTCCGGAGCGCGGACCACCAGGGACTTCACCACCTTGACCTCGTGGGCACCGATGGTGCGCAGGCGGTACGCGCCGACGGACGCCGGGACCGTGAGGGTTTCAGCGAAGGCGAGGGGGTGGGTGCCCGCGACTGTCTCGATCAGGATTCCGTCCCCTTCGACGACGTTGAGGATGTGGAAGGTGTCCTCGGTGTCGTCCTCGGCCACCGCGCCGGGGGCCACCACCATGCGGCGGACCTCGTAGAACACCTCGTCCAGCGCGCCGATGACCTCTTCGTGCCAGCCCTCCCCACCCCGCAGGGTCCGCGGCTGCTGCACGAGCCACGGTCCGGGGCACTGCCCCCGGACCGGCGAGACCGGATCAGGGCAGGGTGGTCAGGGCCTGCGCGATGGTGTCTGCGTAGATTTTCGCGCCGCCGGGGCCGGGGTGGACGGCGTCCTTGGCGAGGAGGCGGGGTTGGTCCTTGATGGCGGCGTGCCAGTCGGCGACGGCGACGTTGGGATGCTGGGCCGCGGTTGCGTGGATCGCGGCGTTCATCTCGTCCTGGTGCGGTTTGGGCAGGTGGACGGTGACCAGGACGACGCGGCGGTCGGGGCCCGCCTCGGTGACGGCGGCGTTCAGCGCGGTGCGGCCCCCGACGCCGTTGGTGCCGAGGCCGATGACGACGGTGTCGCCGAGTGTGCCGCGGTCCTTGGCGGCCCTGACCTCTTTGGCGGCTGCGGTGAGCTGGCGGCTGACGGTGGCGTCGATGGTGACGCCGGGAAACTTCTCCTTCAGTTGAGGGGTGGCTGCGACCATGACGGAGTCGCCGATCGCTGTGACCGTTCCGGCTGTGGTTGCGGCGCCCTCCTGCACGGACGTTTCCATCGAGTTGCGGCCCGCCTCGATGCGGGCTGCGGCACTGTCCTGGTCCTCGGGAGCGGTGACCACTCCGCAGGCGGCCGTGAGGACGACGGCGAGCGTGCATCCGGTTGCTGTGAAGGCGGCGGGCCTGCGCGAGGCGAGGGAGCTGCAGAGGGCCTGCAGGGTGGGGCGCAGGCCGTTGCGGCGTATGGGGTCCTCCAGGAAGCGGTAGCTGAGCGCTGCCAGGGCGATGGCGACGCCTGCGGCGGCGAGGGCGCCCAGGGGGACGTCGGCTGGGGTCTTGCCGTCCGGTGTGGCGAGGGCGAGGACGGGCAGGTGCCAGAGGTAGATGCCGTAGCTGCGCTTCCCGGTCCAGCGCAGCACCGGGTGGGAGAGCAGCCGGACGATGTGCCCGGAGGGCTGCAGCGCTGCCCGGATGACGCCGATGGTGGCGAGGGCCGCGACGGTGAAGCCGGCCGGGTAGAGGAACGGCGCGCTCTCCGAAGCGGTCCAGGCCAGCCCCCCGAGCATGGCCAGGCCCGTGGCCCCGTACAGGTCGGCCCGCAGGGCCGATCCCGCGCGCAGGTGGGTTCCGGGCGGCCCGGCCAGGGGAGAGAGGATGGCCAGGGCGGCCCCGGCCAGAATCGGGAAGACGTGGGTGTCGGTGCCGTAGTAGACCCGGGAGGGGTCCACGTCGGGCACGTGCAGGAGGGCCATGGCCGTCATCGATGCCAGGGCCGCGCACATGACCACGCTTGCCCGCAGGATCCGGCCGGGCAGCAGGCGCAGGAGGGCGAGGAGCAGCAGCGGCCACAGCAGGTAGAACTGTTCCTCGACGCTGAGCGTCCACAGGTGCTGGAAGACCGGGGGCGGGCCGAAGGCGGCGAAGTAGGAGGCGTCGGTGGCTATCTGCCACCAGTTGTTGGTGAAGGTGGCCACCGACACGAGATCGGTGGTGGCGGACGCGAGCCGCTCGGGGTGCAGCACGGTGGCTGCCGAGGTCGCCGCGATCAGCACGGCGGCGAGGGCGGGTATCAGGCGGCGCGCCCGGGCCTGCCAGAAGCGGCGCAGGTTGATCCGGCCGGTGCGGCGCCGCTCGGCGCAGAGCAGGTCGGTGATCAGGTAGCCGCTCAGGACGAAGAAGACGTCGACGCCGAGGAATCCTCCGGGCAGCCATGCCGGGTTCAGATGGAAGACCAGGACGGCGGTGACGGCGAGGGCGCGCAGTCCGTCGAGGGCGGGCCGGTAGGCGCGGGGCGGGGACGGGGGCACGCGGGTGCCGAGCTGCATGGTGGTGGTCGTGCTGTGTACGGTCATTGGGTGTTCGCTGCTTCCTGGGCCGCCGGTGCGGGCACGTCGTCGCGGAGGGCTTTCCACAGGGCTTCGGCTCGTTGGGTGTCGGCTTGGAGCCGGTTGGGGTCTGCCGGGTAGGGGACGACGGGCAGGGTCCGGAAGTCGACCTCGGAGCTGGTGAGTTTGTCGAGACTTCGGGCGAGGGAGGCGAGTTCGCGGACCGATCCGAGCCGGCTATCGGTGGTGAGGGCGGCAGCGGCGGTGTCGGCGACCTTGTAGAGCTTGGTGGGGCTGGTGAGGAGTCCGGAGCCGCCGAGGTCGCTCATCAGCGCGGTCATGAACTTCTGCTGGAGCTTGATGCGGCCCAGGTCGCTGCCGTCACCCACCCCGTAGCGGGTGCGGACCAGGCCCAGGGCTTGTTCACCAACCAGACGGTGTGTTCCGGCGGGCAGATCGACGTGGCTCTTGGTGTCGCGGATCGCGGTGTCGAGGGTGATCTCCACCCCGCCGATCGCATCAACGAGCTTCTCGAACCCGGTGAAGTCCATGTCGATGACGTGATCGACACGTACATTGCTCATGCTCTCGACTGTTTTGACCGCGCAGACCGAACCTCCCACGGAGTAGGCCGTGTTGAACATGGCGTTGCGGGCTCCCGTGACGGTGCCGCCCGAGGTCGCCGGGCACTCGGGGCGGGCGACCATCGTGTCGCGCGGGATGCTGACGACGGTCGCCGTCTTCCGGCCGTTCGCCAGGTGGACCAGCATGGCGGTGTCCGAGCGAGCGCTGCCGCCGTCAGCACCGTACTTCCCGTTGTCTCCGGACCTGGCGTCCGAGCCGAGGACCAGCACGTTGAGTGCGCCGGTGGCGATCCTGTCGGGACGGTCGTCCCCGAGGAGTGCGTCCACATCTGTGCTCCTGAGACGGGAGTTGACCTGCTCGTAGAGAACCCAGCCGCCAAGGGCGACGATGCAGAGGCCGACACCGGCCGCCCAGACACCCGCTCCGCGTCGCCGCCCCGGGGAGTGGACGGGTGGACGCAGGCGTCGGCGTCGGCGTCTGGTCGGAACGGGGGCGTGGGCCATGGCGGAGCGCACCTCCTGGTCTTGGGCCCATGAGATCTTCACGGGCCTGGGACCAGCGTCAGCGGGGTGCATGTAGGCCTGGGCGAGACGCGGTATCCGATGCCCGCCAGCTCGGTATCTGTTGTGTATTGGTTGTGTATCGCCCACACTCACGCCCATGGCGACGCCCCGACAACGTTCCCTCCCAGGCTCTGAGACGGGACGGTTAGGGGCGGGATGACGCGGGACGGAGCTTGATCACGGCGACGGCGCCGCCGTCTTCGGCGTTGGTGAAGTCCACCGCGGCGCCGATGACCTGGGCCTGCCCGATGACGATGGTCAGACCGAGCCCGTGCCCGCCCCCCCGCTCGCGGGCGCCGGTGCGGAAGCGCTGCGGCCCTTCGGCCAGCAAGTGGTCCTGATAACCGGGTCCGTGGTCGCGCACGGTAACAACGGTCCCGTCGACGGTGACTTCCACGGGGCCGCTTCCGTGCCGGTGTGCGTTGCCGACCAGGTTGGCGAGGATGCGGTCGAGTCGCCGCGGGTCGGTTTCGACGGGCCCGTCCTTCTCCACCCGGATGTCCACCTCGAACCCGGTTCGCCGCACGCTGCTCTCCACCAGCGGTCCCAGCGGGTAAGCCGCCAGATCGGCCCGCTCGGCCCCGGCGTCGAGCCGGGAGATCTCCAGAAGGTCCTCCACCAGCCGACCCAACACCCGCACACGGTCGCGCACATAGTCCTCGGCCTGGCCCTCCGGCAGCAGGTCGGCTGAGGTCAGCAACCCCATCAAGGGAGTGCGCAGTTCGTGCGCCACATCAGCGGTGAAACGCTGTTCGCCGTTGAGGCGCTCCTGTAGAGCGGCTGCCATCGAGTCGACCGCGGCGGAGATCTCGGAGATCTCATCGTCGGGGCGCTCTCCCGCCTCGATCCGGGCGTCCAGATCACCCTCGGCGATCTGCCGGGCAGTGCGCGCGGCCCGGCGCAGGCGGCGGCTCAACTGCCCCGCGGCCAGGGCGCCCAGGGGGACGATCACGGCCACGGCGAGGATTCCGGCAACCGCCATGCGGGCGTCCAGCGCCTTAAGCCCGCGCAGATCGGCCCGCAGATCGACCTGCACCGCGAGGACGCGGTCTCCGACCGGCCGGGCGGCCCACATCACCGGCCCGTAGCTCCCCTGTCCCCGTTCGGTGCCCTGGTGACCGCGGCGCACGAGGCGGGTCAGCTCCTCCGGAAGGTCTGACGGGTCGAGAGTAGCGCCCGTGCCGGATGCGCTCGCGGTGCGCGCCAGTGCCTCCGCTGCAAAGTCGAGGCTGCGCTGCGCGCTGTCCCGGGCCTGGTCGTAAGCACGGTCCAGGGTCAGCTGGTGAACCAGCAAGCCGATGGCGGCGGCGACGGTACAGACGGCGCCCGCCACCAGGGTCGCGATGCGCCAGCGCAGCTCCTGCCAGCGGCGCCGTGAACGTGGCGGACGCACGTCAGCGCCGGAGCTTGTAGCCGAAGCCGCGGACCGTCTCGATCCGCTCGGCCCCGATCTTGCTCCGCAGTCGCTGGATGTGGAGGTCCACGACGCGGCTGTCCCCGTCCCAGGCGTGGTCCCACACGTTGCGCAGCAGGGTGGGGCGGTCCAGCACGATTCCCGGGCTGGAGGTGAATTCCAGAAGCAGGCGCAGTTCCGTAGGGGTCAGCCAAAGGAGTTCACCGGCCCGCCGCACTTCCAGCCCCTCGGGGTCGATGGTCAGGTCCCCGAATGTGGAGACAGCGGACGTGCGAGGTGTCGATGGTGCTGTTTGAGCGCGGTCCGCCGCGGGGTGAGATGCCGGGTTCTGGCCGTGCGGGTGGGGTTCAACGGGGAATCTCACACGGCGCAGAAGGGAGCGGATCCGGGCGACCAGGACCGCGATCTCGACCGGTTTGGTCACGTAGTCATCGGCTCCGGCGCCGAGTCCGCCGATCACGTCCAGAGAGTCGCCGCGGGCGGACATCATGAGGATCGGGACCGTGCTGCTCTCACGGATGTGGTGGCACAGGCCGATGCCGTCGAGTTCGGGCAGCATCACGTCGAGGATCAGGAGGTCGGGCTGGATCTCCCGGAAGAGTTCGAGACCCGCCAGGCCGTCGGCGGCAATCGACACTTCGTAGCCATAGCGGGCCAGGGCGATGGCCACAGTGTTGCGGATGACCTCGTCGTCCTCGACAAGCAACAGGTGGGTCACGGGGTGCTCCGGGGTACGGGTGCGTCGTTGAAGACGGGAACAAGGGTCTTGCCATTCCAACGGAACTGGCTGACGCTACGGCCACTGCCCACCCGTTCGTGGATGAGAAGGTCGCCCGCCATGACGTCGGCGGTCAAACCGAGTAGCCCCGCGTGATCAAGGACGAGCCGCACCCGGCCAGCCTCGGCCGTATAGACCCACAGGAGGGAACGCAGCCAAGGGTCGTCGAAAGCGAGGATCAGTTCAGGCCGGCCGTCCCCCGTGAGATCGGCGAAGGCTGGCTCGCGAAGGGTGCAGTCCGTGGTCGGACACTCGTCGATCAAAGACTTGACCGATTCGGCAACGTGAGGGTCGGCGCGCAGCAGTTCCCGCGGGGCGATCTTGGACAGGTCTTCGCCGGGTGCGGTGATGCCGGGCACAGGCTCGTATGACTTGTCCCCCGCCGGGTCCACCGTGCTGCGCGCGCTGGGTCGCGGGGCGTAGCCGGGCCACAGTGGCGAGGGGAGCGCCGGCAGGGAGAGGGACGGGGCGGGGCCTGCGTCCCGCGCCGTGCCGTCGGCCGCGCAGCCCGTGAGCAGCACGAGAGCGGCGGCGGCGGGTACGGCTGGGCCGTGCACCCGTACCCGGCGCGGACGTGCCGGACCACAGAGGGAAAAAGTCATGAGAGTCCGAATATAGGTCATTCATGCACTTGTGTACGCCGAGGCGGCAGGCCCTGGCGGCCAACCTCGACCGAGCCCCTGGAGACGGGACACAGGTCCCTTGCCACAGAGCATTCCGCACGCAAGCATGGGAACGATCGCTCACTGTCCACGCCCGGAGATCCCATGCAGGTCCCCGCCCTACCTCTGCCACGCGCCGGGAGCGGCGGACCCTTCCCTGGTCAGGCTGCCGGTTGTGCAGATGACTGTTCCAGTGGCGACGGTGCAGTCCGGGGTAGTGGCGCCCATCGAGGCGGTGACGGTGGCCGAGGTGGCGGCGGGGGCCATCATTGGTGAGGTGACGGTGTAGTCGATGCAGCTGGCCAGGCCGGGTACGGCGGTGGCGGTCAGGGCGCCTGCCTGCGGGAATGTGCCGACATCCTGTCAGGGGCGACAAGACGTAAGTCCGCCGGCACCCCACCGGGGTGGCCGGGAATGCCGGCGCTTTTGGCGCGGAGCACGTTGGCTACGCGTATGACGACCGGAAGTACCGTTCACGAGCCGGAGTTCGCGATGAAGCGTTCGATGTCGGTATGGGTGAAGCGCTGGTCGTCGCATTGGGGTGGGGCCGCGGCCAGCCCCATCGTCTGCAGGGCCCGGTAGTGGGCGAGGCCGTCTTCGGCGGTGACCGGGCCGACGGTGTCCGGCAGGTGCGGATCGATGGCGAGCATCAGTCCAGCGAGGATGCAGCCCGTGATCTCCCGGGGATCCCCAGACAGGAGCCAGGGCCGGCCCTGTCCACCGAGGGTTCCTTCGGCGGCTTGGGGCCAGTGGACGATGCGGGGCAGCGGGGCGGGAGCGGCGAGGAAGCCGCCCTCGGTACAGATGATGTCTCCGGAGCTCCGGAAGCGTTCGCCCGCCCGCGCGGGTGCGAAGCAGTGCGGGGCAGAGTCGTCCACGATCAGGGTGCCGGGCAGCAGGCGGTCGACGTCGACGACGTCGGGCGCGCTGGTGGCGCCGATGAGCAGGCCGGCTTCGTACACCTTGGGGGCCATGTGTCCGGCGGTCGCGCAGACGCGGACCGGGCCGCGGAACGCGTGCTCTCGCAGGATCCGGTCGCGCAGGGCGTCGAGTTCGGACCGTTTGCCGTAGACGTCGGCGAGGATCAGTTCTCGCGGGTGGGGCAGGACGCGGAGCATCAGGTCGAGGGTGGCCAGGCCGACGGAGCCGAGACCGACGAAGGCGGTCTTCTGGCCGTCGAGGTGGCGGCTGGTGAGGGCCAGGAGGCGTGCGGTGTTGAGGACGACGGCGGCGGCGGTCGCGCCGTGGCCGGTGGTGATGCGGGGTGCGTCGGTGTGGTCGGCGAGTTGGTCGGTCAGGTGGCGGCCGTAGCCGGTGGCGGAGGGGATCAGTCCGGTCAGGGACACGGCGCGGGCTCCGTGCCGCCGCGCCAGTTCGATGCCGTCCAGGCACAGGCGGATGGTGCGGGCGGGATCTTCGTGGAGGTCCTCGTTGAAGAGGGGGAGGCGGATGGTGCCGGTCCTGCCCCAGGGCGTGTCGATGATCGCGTCGAGGGTGCTGCGGCTGTTGTGGAAGTCCTCGACCCAGCGTTGGCGGCTGATCCCGCGCTCCTGCAGGGCGCGTGCCAGGTCGGGTGAGAGGCAGGTGAGGGCGGCGGCGTCGAGAGGGCGTGGGGTCCGGGCGGTCGTGAGGGGGTCCAGGCTGCCTTCCTCGATCACGCAGTCCCCGCCGCGGGTAGCCCGTCGCACCGGCGGCCGGCCGGCGTAGGACCCCTTTGGGGCTGCCGGATACGAGGTGCCCGAACCAGCCGCTGCGTCGCCTGAACGGAGCTGGCCGGCTTCCGCGATGAGGGAGGCGATCGTGGGATGGGTGAACAGGATACGCAGCGGGACGGGCAGGCCCAGTGCGGTGGCGGAGCGGGTCACGACCTGGATGGCCTGGAGGGAGTGGCCGCCGGCGTCGAAGAAGCTGTCGTGGACGCCGAGGTGCTCTACGCCCAGGATCTCGCTCCAGATCCGCACCAGTTCACGCGCCGGCCCGCTCGGCAGCGGTCCCCGAAGGCGACCGGCCTCGGGCCGGGGGGCGGGGAAGGTGCCGGGGGCGGGCAGGGCGTTTCGGTCGAGTTTCGCGTTGGGGGTCAGGGGGAGGGCATCGAGCGGGACGTACGCGCTCGGGATGAGGTGCTCGGGCAGGATCTGCCGCAGGTGCGCACGGAGTTCCGCTGCGGGAACGGGTTCGTTGCGGGGGACGTGGTAGGCGACCAGGCGGGGGTTGCCAGGGGTGTCTTCGCGGGCGACGACCACGGCCTGGCGGACGCCGGCGTGGGTGGTGAGGGCGGCCTCGATCTCGCCGGGTTCGATGCGGTGGCCGCGGATCTTGACTTGGTGGTCGGCGCGGCCGAGGTAGTCGATGTTCCCGTCGGGCCGCAGCCGCGCGAGGTCTCCCGTGCGGTACATGCGCTCGCCGCTCGGGCCGAAGGGATCGGGGAGGAAGCGCTGGGCGGTGAGGGCGGGCCGGTTGAGGTAGCCGCGGGCCAGCTGGGGGCCGGCCAGGTACAGCTCGCCGCTCTGTCCGGCCGGGACACGGACCAGGTTCTCGTCCAGGACGTACGCGCGCATCGTGCCCAACGGGGACCCGGCCGGAGTGGCGCCGCCACCACCGTGCGCGGACACCTCGTGGACGAGGGCACCGACCGTTGTCTCAGTGGGCCCGTAATGGTTGAAGACATCGCAGTGCCCGGCGCCTGCCAGCTCGGCCGCCCACCTCTGAACGGAGGGCTCGCCACCGAGGACGAGCGCACGCCTCGGCAGCAGTGCGGCTACAGGGGTGCCCGTACTGAGTGCTTGCAGATGGGAGGGGGTGAACTTGAGGTAGTCGACCGGCTCATGGGTCAGCTGCTCGGCGAGCTCCGGACCGGAGATGTGCGGTGGCAGGAAGCGGAGCGAGCCGCCGGTGGCGAGCGCGGTACAGAACATGGTCAGGGCGAAGTCGAACGACAAGGACTGCGAGAGCGCGTAGCGGGCACCGTCCGGAATCCGGAGGCGGACGGACAGGCCCGCCAGGTAGGCGGCCAGGGCGCCTTGGGTGACGGCGACGGCCTTGGGCCGGCCGGTGGAGCCGGACGTGTAGAGGGCGTACGCGAGCCGTGCGCCGGCCGTATCCGGCCGGCTGCCCCGAGCCGCTACAGCGCCTTCGGAATGCCTCGGGCTCCCCGCGCCTGCTTGACCAGGTTCGGCCAGGTGCCGGGTGTCGTCCAAGAGAAGGAGGCGCTGGGTGCTGTCCGGGAGCGCCTCGAGGCGGGTGAAGGTGACCGGGTCGGTGACGATGATGGTGGGCCGGGCGTCGGCGAGCATCAACTCCAGCCGCCGGTCCGGATGGTCCGGGTCCAGGGGAAGGTACGCTCCGCCTGCCTTCCACACGCCAAAGATGGCCACGGCCAGGCGCACCGACCGGCCGACGCACACCCCGACCACGTGCTCCGCCCCCACACCCCGCGCCTTCAGCCGCGCCGCGAGCTCCTCTGCCCGCGCGTCGAGTTCCCGGTAGGTCAGCTGCTCCTGCCCGTACGCCACGGCCACGGCCTGCGGCGTCCGCAGCGCCCATTCCTCGAAGCGGGCCAGGACCGTTGACGGGGTCGCGGACGTCAGGGGGGCGCGGGACGTCGGGGATGTGGAGGACGGTGCTGTGCGGAACGTACTGGATGCCGTCGCCCCCGCTTCCACGACGGCGCGCGCCCACGCGTAGTCCGGCTTCCCCTCGGGCGTGCGATGAAGTGCGCCTGTCCACCGTATCTCCAGGTCGGTCGACAGATGCGGGAGCGACTCGGCCAGTTGCCGGCGCAGGGAGGGGGCCGTCGGGGCGGCGTTGCCCGGCGCCGCTGCGATCAGCAGGACTGGCGGGCGCTCCTGGTCTTCAGCCGTGGAGGGGGGAAGGACGAGGGCGTCGGCCACCTCGCTGCGGGTCTTGACGATGCGCTCGATTTCCTCGGCGAACAGCGGCCGGGGTCCGTCCTGGATGAGATTGGCCTGGCGCCCCACGACGCTGATCGTGCCATCGGCCTCGGCGACGGCCCGGTCCCCAGTGACCGCCCAGCGCCGTCCGCCGCGTGTGAGGAACACCGTCTCGGACAGATCGGGCCGCCGGTAGAAGGAGAGCGGACTGCGTCCCGCCTTGGCGAGGTATCCCACCTCACCCGACCCCGGCTGACAGGGCCGGCCTGCCGCGTCCAGGACCGCCACGTCCGGCAAGGGAATGATCCGGACACCGACCGCCGACCCCCCGGCCCCGACGGGATGGGCGGTGGGCTGGTAGACCTCGCTGCCGGCCATGCCCATGTCCGTGGCACCGATCACGTCGACGATGGTGACGTGCCGCAGGGCCTGCGAAAGCCGCTCCTTGAGACCGGGCGAGAGCATCGCTCCCGTGGAGACCAAAACCAGCAGGCGGCTCAGGTCGTACTCGAACTCGGCGAGAGCGTCGAGAGTTGCGGCCGCCATGCCGTCGCCGCCGACGGTCAACACCTGAGCCCCCTCCGCCTGGGCCAGATGCAGCACCGCGGCCGCGTCCCCTCCATCGGTGGGCAGGACGAACCGCACACCCATCGCCATCTCGGTCAGCAGGTTCGGGCCTGCCGCGCCGTGGCACATGGGAATCGCCTGACATTGCGTCATGACGGGCCCCGACAGGCGCTCCAGCAGCCCTTCGGCCGAGTCCGCCATCCCGACAGCGGTCAGCGCGCTGGAACCCACGAGGTTGGCGATCCGGTCGTCCTGCCGCCAGATCGCCGCCTTCGGATCACCGGTGGTCCCTCCCGACAACACCACGCACCAGTCCCCGCCGCTTCGCACCGTCTCCACACGCGCGGACGCCCGCCGGGCGACCGCGTCCAGGTAGCTGACCGCACGTACTCCGGCTGCCGACAGCAGCGGCACGCCCTGACCGCCGCACCGCGGTGCGCCCAGGACGGTGAACCCTCCGATGGCCGCGAAGCGGGATGTTTCCGTGACGGCGGGAACGAGCCCGTCCTCCACGACCAGCCACGCGATGTCCATGAAGTCGAGCAGCCGCTCCAGCCGTTCACCGCGATAGTGCTGCTTCACCGCGATGGGCACCGCGCGGATCTTCAACGCAGCCAGGTACGCCTCAACCCACTCGACCGAGCCCGCCGCGAAGATCCCGATGTGGTCCCCCTCGCGCAGACCCACCGAGAGGAAATGACCGGCCAGCCGCTCGGCACGGTCATCGAGTTCGCAGAACGTCGCCCGGCGCTCCCCGCACACCAGGACCTCACGGTCCGGACAACGCTCCGCCGCGGCTTCGAACATCGCCACCAGATTCAGCGGCACCCCCACACCAACCCGCGCCCCGATACCACCGAATACGCCCCCCACGGCAGCCCCGCCCTTCTCACCCGCCCACCCGCGGCCGGGACCTGCCAACGGCTGGCCGGCGCGGCCCGGCGACAGTCTGCCCCACCTGCGAGCTGGCCTTCACCTCCCTGCCCTCCCCACCCAGCCAGTACAGGCCCGTGGGCGAGGTGACAGGCTCCGCAGGGTTCCAGGAGGAGCGCGCTGCTCACGCGGCCGCCCCGGCATCGGAGAAGGAGCCGTCGGTGAGCTTGTCCCGCTTGGCGGCGACGACTTCCGGGTCGGCGGGGCCGTGAGTCTTGTCGAAGTCGGCGATCAGCTCGTCCAGATTGCCCCGCTCGGTTTGCCGTTGCGCGGCCTTCTCCAGGTACGCGGAGACACCCAGCTTGCCGACCCGCTCACGGATCGCTTGCAGCGTGCCGGCCGTGAGCGAGACGGAGATGCGCTTGTGGGGCCGTCGCCGGGAGGGAAGCTGGTTTCGTCATCAGCCATGACACGGGTATGGCTTTTCGAATGCCATGCGGCGAGATTCTTGCCTGCGGTCTGCCTCGGAGTCCCTGCGGAGGCCTGCTGCGTGCGTCGAGATGTTGCACGTAGCGCCCATAGTGCCCGTAATGCACGTTGATTTTGAGTCCGATTCGTGTCGAACAAGCTGCTGGCCTGCGGTTTTCCTTAACATGTTTTCTGTTGACATGTTTGCGATGACCCACCACGTGGAGTGCGTGGCGATCCTGGAGCCGGTGGCGAAGGGCGCCTGACCTGCAGGTTTTTCGGTGCGCATTATGTGCGTTGTGAGCGTTACGGGCGATATCTTGACGCTGAAAGGACGCTCGTGACGCTCATTTGACGCTCGCCGGACGCATTTCCTGAGTGGGCGTCAGTAGCCTGAAGCCGCCTCCTGGACTGGGCCGTTTGCCCGGTCGGGGAGGCGGCTTCTGCATGCGGTGGATGGCTGGAGGCCAGCCTTGGCGGCGCGATAGCCGAGCTCTCCTGACAGTCACTTTGTGTAGCGACTCCGGGTTGTCGCTGAGTGTGTTGGCGGCATTGGCCGGACCCAGTGCGGGCGTGCCGGCCCATCACGGCTGGCTTCCTTGTTCGAGATCTGCGCGATCCCGTGCACCAGGTCTCATCCGGGCCGTCCGGCAGCTCGCACCGGTGGCGCGGGTTGCCGGGTGGGCAGTCCGTATTCGGCAGTGAGGGGCGGATTGGTGGCATTACCGCCTGTGCAGGCTTGCCAGCCTCTCTTTGAAGGGCGTGACGTCCTCGAACTCGTCGGCCGTTGCGCGTTTGTGCCCGTGGCCCCCGGAGAGCTGGTCGGCGAGCTCCCCTGCGGCGCGCTCGATCCGGGGCACGAGGCCGCCGGTGTTGCCCCAGTCCTCGGAAGCGGCGTAGACGGCGGTCGGGACGACGAACGCGCGCAGGTAGGCGAACAGGGGGCGCAGCGCGTGTTCCAGGGCGAGGGAGTGCCGGGCGGTGCCGCCGGTCGCGGCGATGACGACGGGCGTCCCGGTCAGGGCCTCCTTGTCGAGGATGTCGAAGAACGACTTGAACAGCCCGCTGTAGGACGCGGTGAAGACCGGCGTCACGGCTATCAGACCGTCGGCCCGGGCGACCGCGTCCAGGGCGTCCCGAAGTCGTCCGACGGGGAAGCCGGTGGTCATGGCCGTGGCGATGTCGACGGCGAGGTCCCGAAGTTCGACCGTCTCCACCTCCGCCGTCACACCGCGGTCTGCGAGGAGTCTTTTCGCCGAGTCGGCCAGGCGGTCGGTCAGCAGGCGGGTCGAGGAGGGCCGGCTCAAGCCGGCGGTGACCGCGACCAGTCGCAGCGTGCTCATGATGGGTCCGCTTTCCTGGGGCGAGGGGTGGGTGATCAGGGCGTGGCGGGTGTCTTGGCGTCGCGCGCCGCGACGAGGGCGGCGTGCGTGGGCGCGTCCGGGACGCCGGCGGGCCGGCCGATCGCGAACTCCTTGCGCAGGACCGGTACGACCTGCTCACCGAGGAGGTCGATCTGCTCCAGTACGGTCTTCAGCGGCAGACCGGCGTGGTCCACGAGGAAGAGCTGGCGCTGGTAGTCACCCGCGTACTCACGGAACGACAGCGTCCGCTCGATGACCTGCTGGGGCGAGCCGACCGTGAGCGGCGTTTCGCGCGAGAAGTCCTCGAGCGACGGGCCGTTTCCGTAGACCGGGGCCCGGTCGAAGTACGGGCGGAACTCGCGTACGGCGTCCTGGCTGTTGGCGCGCATGAACACGTGACCGCCCAGGCCGACGATCGCCTGCTCCTCGGTGCCGTGGCCGTAGTGGGCGTAGCGGCGGCGGTAGAGCCGGACCATCTTCTCGGTGTGCTCCTTGGGCCAGAAGATGTTGTTGTGGAAGAACCCGTCTCCGTAGAACGCGGCCTGTTCGGCGATCTGCGGGGAGCGGATCGAGCCGTGCCAGACGAAGGGAGCGACTCCGTCCAGCGGGCGCGGGGTCGAGGTGAACGACTGGAGCGGTGTACGGAACTTGCCTTCCCAGTCCACCGAGTCCCGGCGCCACAGCTGGTGCAGCAGCTCGTAGTTCTCCAGCGCCAGGTCGATGCCGTCGCGGATGTCCTTGCCGAACCAGGGGTAGACCGGTCCGGTGTTGCCGCGCCCCATCATGAGGTCAACGCGGCCGTCGGCCAGGTGCTGGAGCATCGCGTAGTCTTCGGCGATCTTCACCGGGTCGTTGGTGGTGATCAGGGTCGTGGACGTCGACAGCAGGAGCTTCTGGGTCCTGGCGGCGATCCACCCGAGCATCGTGGTCGGCGAGGAGGGGACGAACGGCGGGTTGTGGTGCTCGCCGGTGGCGAACACGTCGAGGCCGGCCTGCTCCGCGTGGAGGGCGATGGTGGTCATGGCCTTGATGCGGTCGTGCTCGGTGTCCGTATTGCGGGTCGTGGGGTCCTCGGTCAGGTCACCCACGGTGAAGATGCCGAACTGCATCCCGCTCATTCGTCCCACTCCTACATTCGTTGAATCTTGAATCATGCGTGTCAACCGAGGACCCCACGGCTAAATTCCCGGGGTCAGGAGGAGGCGAACAGCTCGTCCTGTCGGTCGACGTACGGCTGGAAAAGCGCCGCGGGCCAGTTGGGGTCGATGTCCGAGACCCGGTCGATCACCTTCCATACGCCCGCACGCCGCTCGAACCGGTCTTGGTAGGTGCCCGTGGACACCACTCCCTGGTTGCCTTCCTTCCAGTGGACGAGCCAGCGCCAGGACACGACGGCCGTGTCGCCGACGCCGTCGATCTCGAACCAGCCGACGTCGTGGAACCACTTGTCCAGCGGGAACACGCTGTGCGCGTAGTCGTAGAGGCTCTTGAGCCCCTCGGGTCCGGTGAAGGTCTGCGTTCGCAGGTCGTGGACGGTGAACGTGGCCTCCGGCCAGTAGAGGTCGACGTACTTGTCGGCGGATGCGCGGCTCGCGTCGTTGTCTATGTAGCGCTGGTGACGTACGAGCTGCTCGAAGATCTCGAACCGGTCCACAGTGGTGAGGGGCGAGAGGATGGCGAGCGCCTCGGTCCGGTTCACAGCCTTGCCCAGCGCGCCGAACTCATGGAGATCGCCGAAGACCTCGATGCGGATCGACTGGTCGAGGCCACCGATCCGGACGGGGTCGAAGCCAGCCGAGGCGATCAGCCGAGCGACCACGTCACCCGCGGCCGTGTCGTCTGCGGCGTAGAACCCGACCGCGGGCTCCGGGGTCCTGCGGGACGCGGCGGCCAGGGTGTCGGCGGAGAGCGTGCCGAACGCCTTGACGAGCGTGGCGCCCGCGGGGGCGAGGCCGGCCAGGAGCAGGCCGGAGGATTCCTCGGCGCCGATCGTCTTGACGAATCCGCCGTTGCCGTCCGGGGCGATCGGGTTGGAGGGATCCACCAGGATCTTGCCCGACAGCCTGTCGCCGTACTGGGCGAGGAGCTCCTTCGCCGCGTCGAGCCAGACGGCGAGGACGATCACGTCCGCCTTCTCGACGGCCTCGTCGACCGTCACCGCCGTCGCGTGGTCCCCCAGCGAGTCGGCGAGGAACGTCGCGCTCTCGAGATCGCGGCCGGCGAGCAGCACCCGCTCGCCGCCCGCGACCAGATCGGCCGCCAGGCGACCGCCGATGTTTCCGGTTCCGATGATGGCAGTGGTGGTTGCCGTGCTGGTTGACACGGTGGTTGCCGTGGTCATGGAAGTCTCCTTCTACTACTGGGTGATGGGGGCGCCGGGGCTGAGCCAACGGCGCAGGATCCGGGTGACGGCTGGCATCGCGACGTACGTCATCAGCACGCTGAACAGCGCGGCGAAGACGGCCGTCCGTGCCACCTGGGGCAACGCCGTCAGATGGGGTGTGAGGAGCGCGCTGCCGAGCAGGGAGACCGGGAAGATCCCGAGGGCGGAACTCACCGCCGTCTTCCAGCGCGGCGGGGTGGCGGCCACGCTGCCCGGATCGGTGAACCAGCCCTCCAGACCGGTCAGTTCACGTCGCGCGACCTCGGCGTGACGGTGCCCCTCGTGAGGCGCGAAGAACTCGGCGCGCTGTGGGGAGTCGATCCACCCCTGGAGCGCCCGGTGGTCGCGGAAGCGGTGTACGAAGATCCACGGAGCGCCGTCCTCGGCCGGGTGGAAGAGGCCGCCCCCCAGGTTGCCGGGGGCGGCGGCGGCCGCGGCCAGAATGCCCCGCGCCCACTGCTGGAACGTCTCCTCGTGGCCCGGCTCGACCACACGCGCCGCGATCAGTGCCACGTCAGCGCGCCCGGTGAGGACGGTACCGCGAGAGCTGCCGGACACGAGGTGCGCCTGGTCAGGCACGCGGCGCGGCGTGGACGTAGTGCTTGGTCTCCTGGAACTCCTCCAGACCGCGCATCCCGTTCAGCCGGCCCATGCCGGACTGCTTGAAGCCGCCCTCCTCGAACATGTCGTGGACGATGGCCCAGGTGTTGGTCCACACCGTCCCGGCCTGGATCTCGCGCCCGACGCGCAGCGGGCGGTCGACGTCACGGGTCCAGACCGACGCGGCCAGGCCGAACTCGGTGGCATTGGCGCGGGCGACCGCCTCGGCCTCGGTCTCGAAGACCTCGAAGGTGGCGACCGGGCCGAACACCTCCAGCTGCACGATCGGCGAGTCGACGTCCTCGACCTCGATCAGCGACGGGTGCAGGAACGCGCCGTCCCGCTTGCCCTGGACGAGCAGCTTCGCGTACGCGGCCGCGTCCGCGACGACGCCCTCGACGCGCCGGGCGTTGCGCTCGTCGATCAGCGGGCCCATCTCGCTGGCCGGATCGTCGCCGGGACCGACCTTCACGGCCTCCAGGGAGGCGGTCATCCGGCGGCGGAACTCGTCCGCGATGCCGCTCTGGACCAGGATGCGGCTGCCGGTCATGCAGAACTGGCCGGTGAAGGTGGTGATGGCCTTGGTGAGGACCGGTACGGCGAGGTCCAGGTCCGCGTCGTCGAAGACGATCATCGGGCTCTTGCCGCCGAGCTCCAGGGAGAGCGCCTTGAGCGTGGGCGCGGCGTTCGCCGCGATCGTGCGGCCGACCACGGTGGAGCCGGTGTAGCTGATGACGTCCACGTCCGGGGAGGTGATGAGCAGCGGGGCGCCGTCGTTGCCCGACTCGGTGAAGATGTTCATCACGCCGGCCGGGAGGCTCTTGGTCTGCGCGATCAGTTCGCTGAGCAGACCGTTGACCAGGCCGGTCTGGCCCGGGAGCTTCATGGCGACGGTGCAGCCGGCGGCCAGGGCCGGGGCGAAGGACCGGACGGCCAGGACGACCGGGGAGTTCCACGGTGCGATGACGGCGGCGACGCCCGCGCCCTCGCGGAGCGTCATGGAGTACAGACCGGGGCGGACCTCGCCCGAGCTGCCGTGGTCGCTGAGGGCCAGTGCGGCGTAGTAGCGCAGCTTGGGAACGGTGAGGTCGATCTCGAAGGCCGCCTCACCGAGGATCTTGCCGTTCTCGCGGGCGAGCAGGGTGACGAACTCGTCGCGCCGCGCCTCCAGGTGGTCGGCCATCTCGAGCAGTGCCCGGGCGCGCAGATTGCGGTCACGCGCCCAGTCGGTGGTGTCGAAGGCGCGGCGGGCGGCGGCGATCGCGGCCGTCGCCTCCACGGCTCCTGCGTCGGCGAAGGTGCCGAGGACCTTGCCGGTGGACGGGTTGAGCGACTCGGTCCTCTTGACGGAGTCGACCCACTGGCCGTCGATGAAGTTGCGGGCGTGCTGCATCACGGTAAGTCCTTAAGTGGTGGGAAGCGGGGCTGAGTTCGGGGAGGGGGTCAGATCTGGCGGGCGATGTGCTCGGCTGCCGCGATGACGGTGAGGTTGGTGGCGGCCGACGGGGCGTCCGGGAAGATCGAGGCGTCGACCACGCGCAGTCCGGGTACCCCGCGCACCGCGCCGAGCCGGTCGGTCACGGCCGTCGGGTCGTCGTCCGCGCCCATCGGGGCGGTGGAGGTGGGGTGGTGGTAGGTGTCCAGGGTGGCGAGCATCGAGGCCTCTATCTCGGCGTCGGTCCGTGCCTGAGGGCCCGGGTTGAGTTCACGCTCGATCAGTCCGGCCAGCGGCTGGGTGGCACCGAGCCGACGGGCGAGCTTGATGCCCTCGATCAGGCGGCGGCGGTCGCCCGGCTCGGCGAGGAAGTTGAGGTCGATGCGGGGCGCGTCCTGCGGGTCCCGGCTGACCAGAGTCAAGGTGCCCTGTGACTCGGGGTGCACCAGCGCGACCGCGAGGACGAAGCCGACACCGGTGGGGCTGGTGGCGTGGTCGAAGAGGTGGGTGGCGGTGATGTGCAGGTCCAGCTCGCCCTCGGCGGCCTCGGAGCTGGCGGTCCACACCTTCGCGCCGATCACCGGGGTCTGCTCGCCCACCCGGTCGGGGAGGGCGGCGTACGCGTTGTAGTAGAAGGGGTGGTCTTGGAGCCGCAGCCCGACGGGCAGGTCGGCGACGACCGGGATGTCCAGGGCTTCGAGGTCATCGGCCGGGCCGATGCCCGACCGCAGCAGGATCGCTGCACTGCCGTAGGCGCCCGCGCTGAGGATCACTTCACCGGCGGGGATCTCGGTGCCGTCCGCGAGGATCACACCCGCGGCCCGCCCGTTCCGGAAGGACACGCAGTCGACGAGGACTTCGGCGCGGATGGTCAGGTTGGGCCGGGTACGGACCGCCGCGGTCAGGTAGGCCATAGCGGTGTTGACGCGCAGGCCGCCCCGTACATTCATCGGGTACGGGCCGACGCCCTCCGGGTCGGCGCCGTTGAAGTCGTCCACCGGGCGGATGCCGTCCGCGAGGGCCGCGTCCACGAAGGCGCGCTCCATGGGGCTGATGTCGTCGCGGGTGAGCTGGACGATGGGGAGCGGGCCGGTGCGGCCGTGCAGGTCGTCGTCGCCGGCCCTGGTCGACTCCAGCGCCTTGAACGCGGGCAGGAGGTCCTCGTACGACCAGCCCCGCAGGCCGAGCTCTGACCAGCGGGCGAAGTCGGAGGGCAGGGCGCGGACGGCGACCGAGCCGTTGACGGCCGAGCTGCCGCCGAGGACCTTGCCCCGGTAGGCGGCGACGGGGTGGCCGATGTGACCGGGCTCCGAGAGGTAGCCCCAGTCGTGGCCGGTGTAGCGGCCCAGGACGCTGCTGCTCGAGACCTGATCGGGGTACGCGTCCGGCTCGTACGCCGGGCCCGCTTCCAGGAGCAGTACCTGGCGGTCGGGGTCCTCGCTGAGGCGGGCGGCGAGCACGGCCCCGGCCGAGCCGCCCCCTACGACGAGGGTGGGGAGGGACGAGGTTCCGTGCTGGGGGTCGTTGTTCATGGGGACCACGCTAGGAAGTTCCGGCCGGCTTGGAATCGGTCACCGTATGGGTCATTGCCCAGGTCACCGGCCTGCCGCTGTTCCAAAGGTCAGCCGACCAGCCGCAGTCCGTTGTCGAAGTCCACCCGGGCCAGCTCCGCGCGCGCCACGATTCCCAGCTTCGGGAAGACGTTGGACAGGTGGTGGCCCACCGTCCGGGGACTGATCAGGAGCTGGGCGGCCACCTCACGGTTGGTGAGGCCGTCGGCGGCGAGTTTGGCCACCCGCAGCTCCTGCGGGGTCAGGAGGGGTTCCGCACTGTTGCCGTATGACTCGGTGCGGCGCAGCCGTTGGCCCGTCAGCTCCTGTTCGTGCAGACTCCGTTCGAGCAACGGGGTTGCTCCGAGCCGCTGGAAGGCCTCCGCCGCCTCGGCCAGCTGGACCCTGGCGTCGGTACGCCGGCGGGCCCGCCGCAGCCACTCGCCGTAGAGGAGTCGCGTACGCGCGTGGGCGAAGGGATGATCCGCCGCGCCCGGAACCGACAGGGCCTCCAGGAACAGCTCCTCCGCGCCCTCGTCCGCCAGCAGCGCCTCGCTGCGCAGCGCCGCCGCCACGGCCCAGGGCGCCCCGGTGCCCTGAGCCCACTCCTTCAGGCACCTCAGCGCGCTCGCTCCCCCCTCGGGGCGGCCCGCGCTGCTCGCGGCCTCCACCGTGTCGGCCGCCGCGAGCAGCGCGAACGTCGAGTGCGCCGCCCGGTGCCCGGGCTCGGCCAGCCGTACGAGAACGTCCAGGGCCTCCTGCGCGCGCCCAGCGAACAGGGCCGCCATGCCTCGGTTCCAGTAGGCGGCGGCCGTCAGCGCGCGCACCCCGCGCGGTACCGACAACTCAAGTGTTCTGGCGGTGAGTTCGGTGACCGTGCTCTCGTCGCCCCGCAGGGCGGCGAGCCAGGCGAGGGTGTTGCGGCACTGCGAGGCCGCGTGGTCGGCGCCGATCTCCTCGGCCACCCGCAGCGTGTCCGCCGCGTTGGCCGTCGCCTCCGTCCACCGCCCGCGCACGATGTCGATCGTCGCCGTCTGCGGCACGGTCAGCATCAGGGGGCTGACCGCTCCCGTCCGGCGCAGCGCCTCCAGCTCGCGTTGGTATGCCCGGGCCAGCGGCTGCTCCACACCCCACGCCACGGCCAACGGCGCGGGCGGGATCAGGTGCCAGGACGCGCTGCCCAGCCGGGCGAAGGCTTCGTCCGCGGGGGGCAGCGTGCCCGTGCCGGGCCCCTTGCCCCACCACTGCTTGATCATGGGAAGTAGCGCGGCTCCGGCGAAGTCGGCGTCGGCTGCCAGCTCCTCCAGTCGGTGCAGCGCCTCGGCCTGCCGTTCGGCGGACCCGCCGGACCAGCCGGCCCGTACCGCCAGGCACGCCAGCTGCACGGCCTTCTCCGGCTCGGCCACCGACCGGGTGGCGTGCAGCAACAGCCGGTGCGCCCGCTCCTGGTCCCCGTGCGCGAACTCGATGATTCCCCGCAGCCCTTCGCTCTCGCGAGCCACCGTCTCCCCGTCCGACAGCCGGTCCGCCCGGTCGAGCAGCTCCCGTGCCGTACCCACCTGCCCGTCGCCCCACGCGGCCAGCGCCCCCAGCGCGAGCCGCCGTGCCGCGTCCGCCGGTACGGGCGACAGCTCGGCCGCCCGGCGCAGCGCCCGCGCCGCCGACGCGTACCCCCCTCGAGTCCAGCCGTTTCGCGCGCTGTGCTCGAGGAGTGCGGCCACCTCCTCGTCGGCCGTGTCGGCCGCAGCCGCCAGATGCCAGGCCCGCAGATCGCTGCCGTCCGCACCGTGCAGGGCCTGCGCCAGTGCGCGGTGCACCGACTGCCGCTGCGTGAACGACGCTTCCTCGTACACGACGGCAGCGATCAGCGCCGTGCGGAACCGTATCCGTCCGTCCGCGACCAAGATCAGCCCGGAACGCAAGGCCTCGTCCCAGGCCGCTGTGCCGGCCCCGAGCGCGGTCGCCGCCGCGCGCACCGTGTGGTGGTCCCCTCGGTCCTCGGCCGCAGTTACCAGGAGCACCGCCTGGGCGCGGGGAGAGAGCCGGGCGGTACGAGCGCCGAATGCGCGCCGCAGCCGGGGCCCGACGGGTATGCGCTCCACGCTCTCCCCCGGCCCCCCGCCCGCCTCGTCGACGGAGGGTAGCTCGCGAAGCGCCAGCGGATTTCCGGCGGCCAGCCGGCCCGCGCGGTGCACGCTCTCCGCATCCGCCCCAGGCCTGTCATGACGTACGAGATCACCCGCATCGGTGTCCGACAACGGGGCAACCTCCATGCCGGGCAGCAGCTCCCAGAGGCCGTCGGCCGCGGGGTCGCTGTGCCCGGTGAGCAGCAGCGCGACTGGCTCGGTGCGCAGTCTGCGGACGATGAAGGCCAGGCACTCGGCGGTCGGCTCGTCGAGCAGATCCGCGTTGTCCACGGTGATGAGCACCGGTTTTTCGCCTGCGAGTTCGGAGAGCAGCGTGAGGGTGGCCACCCCGATGAGGAAGCGGTCCGCCGCATCCCCGCTGTGCCCGAGCGCCCCGTGCAGCGCGGCCGCCTGAGGCGCGGGCAGCGCATCGATCCGGTCCGCGGCCGGCCAGAGCAACTCGTGCAGCGCTGCGAAGGCCAGCCCGGACTCCATCCGTGTGCCGCGGCAGCTCAGTACCGTGAAGTCGGCCGCGGCGGCGGTCGCGTACTCCAGCAACGCGGTCTTCCCGATGCCCGGGTCCCCCCAGAGCATCAACGCCGAACCCGTGCCCTTCCGCGCCCCGTGAAGGACACCGTCGAGCTCCGTCTGTTCCTTACCCCGACCAAAAAGAATCATTTCTCGCCATCCGTGCAACATCATCCATGCAACGTCATTCGTGTGCTTCTCAGCGACCGATACGGTGACCGATGCGCTGGGCGGGGCCCTGTCCCTACGGTCGTTGTCATGAACAGCGATACGCAGGCCGAAGGCACTCACCTCGTGGAACAACTGGCCGCGGCCACCGGTGAGGAGTCCGGGCAGCGGCTTCTGCACGCCCGTGGCACCTGGGTAGAAGGTGAGTTCACGCCGTCCCCCCATGCGGCAGGAATCAGCACGGCGGCGGTCTTCGCCGCACCCCGCACGCCGGTGACGGCCCGCTTCTCCACCACGCTGGGCGGCTCCGGTGGGCACGACGGCGACCCCGGTGACCAGGGCCTCGCGATCCGCGTCGGGGACCTGGACCTCGTCACCTTCACGCTGCCGGTCTTCTTCGTCCGGACCGGACCGGACCTGATCGATTTCTTCCGCGCCACCCGGTCCGACGACCCGGAGGCTTTCCCCGCGTTCCTGCGCAGCCACCCGGAGGCCGCCACCGCGCTGGGCTTCGCGGGGAAGGCCCGGCCCGCCACGAGCTTCACCGGAGTGACGTACCACGCGGTGCACGCCTTCGGGCTGGTGGACGCGGCGGGCACCACCCGCTGGGCACGGCTGAGCCTGCATCCGCTGCGCCCGCTGCCGTCCCTGGACCCGGCGCGGGCTCTGGCGATGCCGGGCGACTACCTCGCGCGGGACCTCACCGACCGTCTTCCGGCCGGTTTCGAGCTGACGGCCCACCTCCCGGGCCCGGCGGACGAGCTTCATGACCCGACCCGGCTGTGGACCGGCACGCAGACGATCCCGCTCGGCACCCTCACCCTCACCCGGCCTCAGACACCCTCCACGGAACCGGCGTTCGACCCGCTGCGACTGCCGCAGGGCATCACGGCCCCGCAAGACCAACTGTCGAAGGACCGCAGCACGGCCTACGAGGCGGCGCGCCGGCGTCGGGCCTCCTAGAGCCGCCCCGGCGGACCCGGACGTTCCCCCGTGGCCGGTGGAGATCTCATGGATCTCCACCGGCCTTCGCCGTGTCGGCGGCCAGGACGCGCTCACCGCCGCCTCGCGCGCGGCACGCGGGCCGTGGACGGGATGGCAAAGACGGCCGCCCAGATCAGGGCTGCGCAGGCGAAGGCTGCCGCGGCGAACACCAGCGGGCGTCCCAGGGCGTCGTCGCGGGAGCCGGCCAGCAGCGCACCGGCCGCGGCGACGGCCAGCGGGACCAGGGCGCGCGGCCGGGAGGCTTCCAGCCGAGCGGCGGGTTTCAGGAGACGGACGGCGATGCCGTAGCAGGCACAAGCCAGGAGGGTAGCGTCGAGCACGTCGCTGGACCGGTGCCAGTAGAGCGACTGAACACCACCCGCGATGACCGCGGGCCACGGGGCACCGGCGGCGGCGAGGACGACCTTGCTGAGGAACTCCGTCACGGCGAGCGTGCCCATCACCGTCGCGAGGGCCGCGCAGCCCTCCCGCCGGCGTCGGCGCAGCGCGGCGACCACGGCGATCAGGGCCGTGCCCGCGATGAGGGTCGCCCATGCGTCCGTGAGGGGCGGCAGGCCCCGGGACTCGACCATCGCGGAGACCCGCGCACCGTCGGCGTAGCCGCGCACGAGTGCGTTCTCCGCTGCCTGACCGAGGGGTGTCCACACAGCGATGAGGTGGATGACGGTGAACGCGGTGAGGAACGCGGCCGGAGAGGCGAGGTCGAGGCCGCGGAAACGTCCCACCCTCCGTGCGAGAGGGCCGGGCAGCGGGCGGCTCAACGGGTTTGGCCGGGCTGTCGGCCGCGACGTCGGCCCCAGTGTTCGGGGGGCGGTTCGGTGTGGTGTGGCGGGCGGGTTGCTGCACTGCGATTTCCGTTTCGTCCGGCGGGTGCCGGTTGAGAAACCGACTCGTTCGGTGAGTTGGCGACGGCCGGTGAAAGCGGCTCGGGTGGACCGCCGTTCACGAACGGGCCAGAGAGCGGGCCCGCTCGGCCCTGACGGCGGCACGGTTGTCGTGCATCTGCGACAGGGACCGCTCCCTCTTCTCGGGCATGAGCCGGTCGAGGTACAGGGTGCCGTTGGTGTGGTCGGTCTCGTGCTGGAGACAACGGGCGAAGAGGCCGGTGCCGGACACGGTGACGGGTTTCCCCCGCCAGTCCTGGCCGCGTACGGTGACGCTCGCCGGACGGGTCAGCTCCCGGGCGGCGCCGGGGACGGACAGGCACCCCTCGCTGCGGGTGACCTGGTACTCCCCGGTGACGTGGAGCTCGGGATTGAGGATGTGCCCGATGTGGCGCTCGCCGCGCGCGCCGGGGCAGTCGTAGACGAACAGCCGCAAGTCCAGACCGGTTTGGTTGGCGGCGAGGCCGACACCTTGGGCCACGTGCATCGTGAAGAACATGTCCTTGAGGAGCTGGGACAGTTCCGCGGTGCCGAACTCGGTGACGTCGGCGCAGCGCTGGTGGAGTAGCGGGCTGCCGATCTCCGTAATCTTGCGGCAGATCCCGCCTGCCGCCTCTGCGGGCAAAAGACGCTCGACGGGGCGGTGGGGCGGTGTCTGGGGCATGTGCGCAAGGCCTTCCATACGGGCGGTGGTGGCTGGCGTTCCCGTACGGGCTCTCGCACGGGCGCGCGGGCGCCCCTCGCCCGGCGTCCCCCAGGTGAGGGGGATGCCGGGCGAGGGGCGGGGGTGCTGAGGCCGGGACTGCCGTTCAGCGGCCGGGGCCGTGGACTCAGCGGGTGGCCAGGTCCGCCTGCTTGATGATGCGGCTCACGGCGTCAGGGTTGCTCACCATGACGGCGTGGGAAGCTCGGACCTCGGTGATCCGGGCACCGGCCCGCTTGGCCATGAAGCGTTCCAGGTTCGCGCCGATGGCCTGGTCTTGAGTGGCGACCAGTGCCCAGGAGGGCAGGTTCTTCCAAGCGGCCTGCTTGGTGGGCTGGCCGAAAGCCTCGACGGAGATGGGACGCTGGGAGGCGGCCATGAGCGCGGCCTCCTCGGCGGGGACGTCGGCGGCGAAGGCCGACCGGAACTTCGCGGGGTCGAGGAAGACGTCGGTCCCGGTGGTCGAGTCGGGCCGGGTGTAGGAGAAGGTCTGCCTCGGCAGGGGCGGGATGGTGGAGTCCGGGTGCTGCTCCATCAGCGCGCCGAGTGCCTCGTCCTGGTCGGGGATGAAGGCGGCGATGTAGACGAGTGCTTTGACGTCGGGTACGCCCGCGGCGGCATTGGTGATGACGGCGCCGCCGTAGGAGTGGCCGACCACGATCTTCGGCCCCTTGAGGGTCTTGAGCCGGCTGGTGATGTAGGCAGCGTCGTAGTCGAGGCCGCGCAGCGGGTTGGCGAGGGCCACCACCGGATATCCGGCGAGGCGCAGGCGAGTGACGGTGGCGTTCCAGCCCGAGGCGTCGGCGAAGGCGCCGTGGACGAGAACAACGGTCGGCTTGGCGCCGGCCTGCGCCGCCGTGCCCTCCTGGGGTGCCGCCGCCGCGGTGGGGGCGAGTAGGCCCAGCGTCGCCGCTGCGGCGAGCGCTGTGACACGGAGGGCGGCGGGGCGCGGGGTCTTCGAGTGGGTCATGGAACTGCTCCGTAAGGGGTGGGGACGTTGAGGTGGAGACGTGCGGGTGCACATGGGTGCACATGGGTGCACCCGCTGGGACCGGCCGTGCGGAGCGCCGGGTTCCGCAGATCTTGGGGGCGGAGGTGTCAGCCGCCGAGGCGGCCGGCGATGATGCCGAGCGCCGCGTCGATCACTTCCGCGTTGACCGAGCCGGCGAGGTTGAAGAGGTGGAAGGCGCCTTCCAGTCGGTACAGGCTGGTACCGACACCTGCGTCGTGCAGTCGGGCGGCGTAGGTCTCGCCGTCGTCGCGCAGCGGGTCTCGGCCCGCGGTGAGCACCGTTGCCGGTGCCACTCCCGTCAGGTCGCGGGCGCGGGCGAGTCCGGGGGCCAGCAGCGGTTGGGTGTGCTCGCCGGGTGACGCGTAGTGGTCCAGGAACCAGCTGAGCAGCGCGTCGGTGAGCACGTACCAGGTTGCGTACTCCTCGCGGCTGGCCGTCCGTGCGGCGGGCACCAGCCAGGGCACGACGAGGACTTGGTGTTCCAGGTGGAGCCCGTCGCGGGCCGCCCGTTGGGCGACGCCCGCGGCGAGGTTGGCGCCCGCGCTGTCGCCGGCCACGGACAGGCGTGCGGCGTCGATGCCGAAGGCGTGTGCGTGCTCGGCGATGTGGCGGAGGCGTGTGCGTGCTCGGCGATGTGGCGGAGGGCGGCGTGAGCGTCCTGGGCGGCCGCGGGAAAGCGGTGCTCGGGGGCGAGCCGGTAGTCGACCGCCACGACGATCCGTCCGGTGGCGTTGGACAGGGCCGAAACCCAGCTGTGGTGGCTGTCGAGCCCGCCGAGGACGAACCCCCCGCCGTGGAAGTAGACGATCCCTGGGAGGGGCGGGCCCGGCTCCCCGGCGCCGAGCGGCCGGTAGGACCGGGCACGGAGGGGGCCTGCGGGACCGGGCAGGACGAGCTCGGTGACGGGGCCGGTCGCGGGGGCGGGACCGGCCAGGGCGAAGATGGCCGAGTCGTTGCGCGCCGCCTCGATGGACGCGGGGAGGGTCTCGGACCCGCCATGCGCAGCGTGCAGGTCCAGTGCACGGCGGGTGTGGGCGGACCAGTCGGCGGTACCGACCGCGGAGAAGCTGTCGGTACTCATGAGTCGTGGGTGAGGACGGCCTTGACGGTGTGGCCCGCCCTGACGTCCTCGATGGCGTGGTTGATGTCGGCCAGCGGGTAGGTGGTGACGAGGCGGTCCAGGGGGAAGCGGCCTTGGCGGTGGAGGTCCAGGAGGCGGGGGATGAGGACGCCGGGGGCCTGATGGCCCATGACGGATCCGGTGACGGTGCGACCTTTGAGCAATTCGAAGGCGTTGGCCTTCAGCTCGGCGTCGAGGCCGGCGACTCCTAGAACGGCCGCCGATCCGAGGGGAGCGAGGACGCCGATGGCGGTGTTCATGACGGGGACGACGCCGGTGGACTCGACACTGTGATCCACTCCGCGTCCCTCCGTCAGTTCCATGACGGCCTCGGCGGTGTCGACGGCTGCTGCGTCGACCACATCGGTGGCGCCCAGTTCCTTCGCGAAGGTGAGGCGTTGGGGTTTACGGTCGACCGCGATGATGCGGGTCGCCCCGGAAGCGGAGGCGGCCATCAGGGCCGCCAGGCCTACGGTGCCCAGGCCGAAGACCGCCACGGTGCTGCCCGCCCGCACGGCGAGGGAATTGAGCACGGCGCCGGCGCCGGTGATGATGCCGCAGCCGAGGGGTGCCAGCGTGGTCAACGGCAGATCGTCCGGGATCTTGACCAGGCCTCGGGGATGGGCGAGGCCGTGCGAGGCGAAGGAGGACTGACCGAAGAAGTGGTCGTGGACGCTCCGCCCGGCCGCGTCCCGCAGACCGACCGAGCCGTCCGACCGGCAGGAGGCGAAGTTGAGCGGGATGTGGTGCTGGCAGTAAGCGGGCTGTCCGGCCAGGCAGTTGCGGCAGCTGCCGCAGGAATCCAGGCTGAGTACGACGCGGTCGCCCGGCGCGAAGCCGGTGACCGCCGAGCCGACTGCCTCGACGGTGCCGGCGCCCTCGTGGCCCAGGACCGCCGGGTGCGGGGTGGGCAGTCGGCCGGCGGCCGCCTCCAGGTCGGTGTGGCACAGTCCGGCGGCCGTGTAGCGGACCAGGACCTCATCCGGGCGTGGGTCGTCGAGTTCCAGCGTTTCGAGGTGGAACTCCTCGTCGGCCGCGCGGGAGACAGCGGCGGTGACTGAGGTGGGCATGTGGTGCATTCCGTTCGTAGTGGGCCCCGCTGGACGGCGGAGCGGGCCCGCGGCAGGGGCAGGACGGGGCCTGGGTGGGGTGCGCGTGCCGGGGCAGCACGCCCGCCACCCACCCGTGGCGGTGGGACGGCTATACGGCGCTGCGGCCGAGGAGGAGGTCGGAGGCCTTCTCGCCGATCATGATGCTCGGGGCGTTGGTGTTGCCGCTGGTCTCGTGGGGCATGACCGAGGCGTCGGCGACGCGCAGGTTGCCGATCCCGTGCACCTTCAGTTCGGGGTCGACGACGGCCATGGAGTCCATGCCCATGCGGGCGGTACCGATCTGGTGGTGCCCGGAGACGACGGTGGCGCGGACGTGGTCGCGCAGTTGGGCACGGGTCGCGGTGCCCGCGCCGGGCAGGACTTCGCCGTCGTTCCACCCCTTGAGGGCGCTCTGCGCGGCGATGTCGCGCAGAGCTTCCAGGTTGTCGACCAGGGTTTCCAGGTCGCGCGGGTCGGAGAACACCTTCGGGTCCAGGATCAGCGGCGCGGTCGGGTCGGTGGAGCGCAGCCGTACCTCGCCGCGGCTGAAGGGGTGCAGCAACTGGCCCACCGCGGAGAAGCCGTGCTCCGGCAGGTCCGCGCCCGGCACGGGGTAGACGAACGATAGGAAGAGGGGCTGGACGTCCGGGGCGGCCAGACCGGGCCGGCTGGTGGCGAAGTACTGCGCCTCCAGACCCTGCGCGGCCCAGGCGGGGAGCGGCTGCGTGGACTTCCAGACCAGCGGCGCCGACCAGTGGTCCTGCAGGTTCTGTCCGACCCCGGGCAGGTCGGCACGGACGCGCAGGCCGTGCGAGCGCAGGTGGTCGGCCGGGCCGATGCCCGACAGGAGCAGCAGCTGCGGGGTTCCGAAGACGCCGCCGGACAGTACGACGTCGGCAGCGCTGCGGGCCACGGTCTCCTGCCCGTCCAGCCGGTAGGCGACGCCGACTGCGCGCTCGCCCTCCACGATGACGCGGGTGACCAGGGCGCCGGTGACGACGGTGAGCAGCGGGTTGTCCTGGACCTCACGCCCGTACGCGACCCAGGTGGACTGCCGGCGGTGATCCTTGATGGTGTGCTGGGTGTAGCTCACGCCCAGCTGGTCGCCGCTGTTGTAGTCCTCGTTGTACGGCAGGCCGTACTGCTGCCCGGCTTCCACCCACGCGCGGACGAGGGCGTCCGGGCCGGGGTTGCGTTGGACGTGCAGCGGGCCGCCCACGCCGCGGCCGCCCGCGGCGCCGCCGTCGAAGTCCTCCATTCGGCGGAAGTACGGGTCGACGTCCTTCCAGGACCAGCCCGCCGCGCCCTGGTAGGCCCACACGTCGTAGTCCGCGGCCGCGCCACGCACGTAGATCATGCCGTTGAAGGAACTGGAACCGCCCAGCGTCCTGCCGCGCGGCCACGGCAGGCGCCGTCCGTCGGCGTGCGTCTGCGGCTCGGTCTGGAAGGCCCAGTCCCAGGGACTGTTCCACAGCTGGACGGAGCCCGTCGGGTCGTGGATCGCCTCGGTGTCGTCCACCGGCCCGGCCTCCAGGAGCAGGACGCTGCGACCGGCGTCCACCAGCCGCCGTGCAATCACCGCACCCGCCGAGCCGGCACCGACGACTATGTGGTCGTAACTCATTTTTTCCACAGGTTCACTCCGAAGAATTGGCGGTCAGGAAGCGGCGAGGCCGACTTTGAGGGCGGCCGCGATTTCGACGGCGCGTCGGGTCTGGAATGCGATGGCGGCGAGGTGTGTTTCGCCGGGCGGAATCTTCCCGTTATCCGAGATGTGGCTGGTGCCGTACGGGTTTCCGGATATGTGCTGCACGGGGTCGGCGTAGCCGGGCGCGACGATGATCGACCCCCAGTGGTAGAAGGTGTTGTTCATCGCCAAGATGGTGGTCTCCTGGCCGCCGTGTGCCGAACCGGTCGACGTGAAGGACGAGGTGACCTTGTTGACCAGGCCCCCTCGCGCCCACAGCCCGCCCGCGGTGTCGATGAACTGCTTCAACTGGGCGGCCGGCAGACCGAAACGGGTCGGACTGCCCAGAAGGATCACATCGGCCCAGTCCAGGTCGTCGACGGCGGCCTCGATGACGTGCCTGGTCTCCGCGTGGTGAGCCGACCACTGCTTGTTGGACGCGATCGCCTGCTGCGGCGCCAATTCCCGTACCTTGCGCAGCCGCACTCGCGCACCGAGCTGTTCTGCGGTACCGGCGGCGGCCTCGGCGAGCGTGTGAATGTTGCCGGTGGCCGAGTAGTAGATGACCGCGACATTGATGTCAAGATTCATTTAATTCCTACGTGAATAAAGAATGGGTGTTAATGGAAACGGCCTGCTGGGGGAATGTGGAAAGGGCCGGGCGGGAACAAGCCGCGCGGCACGGTCGTTCTACGTACTGACGTCAGCCGGGACCGAGCGGTGAGGTGCGGGGGGTGGCAGCGGGAATGCGAGCGGGATGCGGCAACAGCTCGACGCGCCGTATCAGGTAGTCGAAACGGGGTGCTCCGGACGCCATTGCCATGTGCTCATGTCGGTCGGCGGCAATCGGCACCGGGCGCCTCGGCGCCCTCATCGGTACGGGACCGTGTGCGCGGCAGGAAGAGGAACCCCTCACTCGCCAGGCCTACGGTGCCCACGTCCGTCCGGGGCCGCAGTCGCGCCGACGTCGACGGCGGACCCGTCCGCGAGGCCGGTCCCCGGCCCCACGGGCAGCGCTGGTGATCACCGCTGGCGCCAGACAGTAAGCACATCACCACTCCTTGTCGCAGCGGAAGGGAGCCGCACTCCGCTTGTGGTGACCACGATGGTCGGCTCGTGCAACGAACGTGCAACAAGGGGTAAATGCTCACCACGTACCATGAAGGGGTAGACATGTCGGGTTCTGAGTCACAGTGCAAAATGGGAACAAATGGGGTGTCTGCTGGCAATTCGCTTCAAGTTGTGCAGTTTGTTCTGCTCAACGGGGTGACGGCAACCCGCGGCGAGCACGCCATCGCCCTCGGCCCTCCCCAGCGACGGGCTCTGCTGTGCGCCCTGGCCCTCCGTCGCCGCCAGTGGGTGTCCATCAACAGCCTGGTGGATGCGTTGTACGAGGAGGGCGCCCCGGCCGGCGTGACCAAGGTGATCCAGACCCACGTCTCTGCGCTGCGCGGCGTGCTGGAACCTCCCCGCCCAGTTGGAGCCCCACCCGTCCTCCTGCTGTACGGCCATGGCGGCTACCAGCTCCGCATCGCCGACGACCAACTCGACCTCGCCCTGTTCGACAGCCTGGTCAGCGAGGCCGAACGAGCCCGGGCGCGTCAGCAGTGGCAGTCCGCCGACGCGTCGTACACGCGTGCCCTCGCACTGTTCTCCAGTGAGCCCCTGGCCGGGGTTCCAGGCCCCTATGCCGAACACCAGCGCATCGCCCTGCTCGCACGCCGGCTGGTGGTGGTCGAGGACAGCCTTGAGGTCGCGGTCAGAGGCGGGCGCGCCGAGCAGGTGATCGACCAGCTCAGGATGCTGACCTCCGAACATCCGCTGCGGGAGCGCCTGCACGCGTTGCTGATGCAGGCGCTCCACGCCGGTGGCCGGCAATCCGAAGCGCTCCAGGTATACACACGGGCCAGGGAACTCCTGGTGGACCAGCTGGGTGTGGAACCCGGCGGCGAACTCCGCGCCCTGCACGCCCGCGTACTCGCCGGTGAGCCTCCGCCGCGCCCGCTCGGCCCGCCACCGGCCGCCCCGGCGCCCGCCCCCGGCGCGCCCGCTCCGGGACCCGTCGTCGGCTTCCCGATGGTCGGCAGGGAACACGAACTCCATCAGATCACCGCACTCGCCGAACAGCTGCCGTCCGGCCAGGGCGGGCTTGTGGTGATCTCGGGAGGCCCCGGCATGGGCAAGTCCCTGCTGCTGCGCGAGGTGGGCCGGCAACTGCCCTCCAGTCGACGGCTGCCGCTGACAGGCGGAGCCGAACCCGCCCTCGTCGGAGGTCTGCGCGAGGCACTCGGGTCGTTCTCGCAGCCCGCCCCGGCGTCCACGGCCGACGCCCGCGCCCTGGCCGACTGGGCCTCCCGGGAGCTGGCCGACGCCGCCCGCCCGCTCGTCCTGCTCGCCGATGACGCGGGAGACGCCGACCACCCCTCCCGGCAGGCGCTGGTGATCCTGGCCCAGCGCCTGCGACACCAGCCGGTCCTGCTGGTACAGGTCGCACCCGGAACCCATCACGACGCTTCCACCGCCGGGTGGCACGCCGAGCTGGAGGCCCGTTCCGCACTCGCCCTCTCGCTGGGACCGCTCGACGTGCCGGCGATCGCCGCACTCGCCGGCCAGGTCCTTGCCGCACCGGACTCCGTACCGTTGGCGACCGATGTGTGGCACGTCACGGGTGGCGTTCCGGTGCTCGTGCACGCTCTGCTCGCGGACCTCAAGCAGGTCCACCACCTGGACGGCCTGCCGCCGGACCTCATACCCGACCACTTCACGCGCGCGCTGTCCTGTCTGCTGCACCGCCACGATCCGGTGGACGCCCGACTCGCCAGGGCACTGGCTGTCCTCACCGAGCACGCCCCGTCGGCGGCGCTGCTGGCGGCGGTCTGCGAGCAACCGCACGCGGAGGCGCGGCGGCGCTGTGCTGACCTGGCCCGCCGCGGCGTTCTGGCCTCGGCAGAACCTCCACGGCTGCGCCACCCGCTCATCGCCTCAGCGCTCCTCAATGCCACTTCGTCCGTGGAGAAGACCTCCATCAGAGTCGCGGCGGCACGGTGGGCCCAGATGGCGCAACGACCGGCCCGTGAAGTAGCCGACTACCTGGGTGAGTTGGCCGGTACGCAGTGGGCGCGATGGTCGACCGTCCTCATCGACGCGGCGAACGACTGCCTGCGCGAAGGAGCCGCCGCACCGGCGATCGGCTATCTGGAGGCCGCCTCGCGCATCACCGAACCCGCCGAACGCGCCGCCGTACTGCTCCGGCTCGGACAGGCCGAACTGCAGACCAACCCGAACGCGGCCTGCATCCATCTCCAAGAAGCACTGCAGATCCAGCGCGACCTCGGGCAACCGCCGACCGCGGTGGTTCCCTTGGCCTGGGTACTGGTGTCCCAGGGACGGACGACCGCCGCCATCTCGCTCATGGACACGGTGGTCGCCGAGACCGAAGCAGTCGATCCTCGCGCCGCGCAAGCCGTCCGCGCCTCCGGGTGGATGATCTTTTCCCTTACGCCGGACACTTGGCACACGCTGATTCGAAAGGTCTCCGCGACCCCTCCCACCTGCGCCGCCTACGACGCGATAGCCACCGCGCTGCTGCTCTGGGACGACGCGGCCAGACTGCGTTACAGCGCGAAAGAGATTCTCGAACGGTTCCCTACCGCTCGAAGCGTCCCCGACTCCACGGACCTGCCCCGCCAACTGGTCGGCCTACGGGCTGCCCTCGCGGTGTGGTGCGACGACTTCACCCTGGTAGAGCACCTGTGCGACCAGCCGAACGACCACGACTTCGCCGCTGTCGACCTGAGCCGGGTCATGAGCCGAGCGGAGACCGCCCTGCGCCGCGGCAACTACCGTCAGGCACTGGCCGAATGCCAGCTGCTGACGTCAGTACCGCTCGACCAGAACGTACGACGCCCCGCCGCGCTGGTCGGCCTCTACGCGCACGCCCTCATCGGCCTGGGCCGCACCGACGAGGCCGAGCGGTGGCTGGACAGTACGCACCACCACGCGGAGCCGGAGACCTGGCCGTGGATCACGGTGCTGTATGTACGCGGCTTGCTGTGTTCCGCGCAGGGAAACGCGCAACAGGCGGCCGCGCACTTCCTGGACTGCGGCCGCCGGGCGGCCGCCTGGAACATCGAAACCCCGGGCTTCCAGCCTTGGCGCAGCTCGGCAGCCCTTGAGCTGGCCGCGCTCGGCCAGCAGGAGCGCGCCCGGGCGCTGGCTGAGGAAGCGTTGGACGTAGCCACACGATGGGGAGCGCCGCGACCTCTCGGCATGGCCTGGCGAGCGATGGCCGCCAGCCTTCCAGCCCAGCAGCGCGTCGCCCCGCTGGAAAGAGCCGTGATCCTCCTGGAGCAGAGTGAAGCCAGGATCGAGCTCGCAGCAGCGTTGACCGACTTGGCGGAGGCCTACTCTGCGGCCGGCGATCCCCAGCATGCCCAGACCCTCTTCCAGCGGGCGCGCGACCTGGCCGAGCAGTCGGAGGCTGCACTGCTCGTCCGACGCATCGACGACTGCGTACGCCGTGAGTCTGCTGATCGCGAAAAGGCGGAGGCCAGGGAGCGGAGTGACCGTGAAGAAGTGGCAGGCCTGGGGCGTTCCAGGGCCTGACCAGTCAGCCAGCTTCACTGTTGGTTTCGCGACCCGACGGGGACGGAAGGTGGCAGGGGCAGGACCACGGCTTCGCTCAGCATCAGTCGCTGCGCACCCTGACCAGCCGCCGCGCTCCGCACCATCTGGGTGGCGTCCGCAGGGGCAAGACCCTTCTCGCCTGCTGTCCGGCGGGAGCGGTTACGCCCTTCGAGGCACGGTTGGCACGGGAGCAGTTCGCCGCGCGTGGCTGCGGCATCGACTGGGGGAGCGGCCCCTGTGGTGGCTGTTGCTGGATAGTCACCTACGGAGCGAAGATCACAGCGACCTTGTGAAGTGATCACCGGTAGTGAGCACCGTCCTCTACTTCGAGCCGATGTGGGTCGAGGGGCGCGCGCCGGGTCGCAGAGGCCACCAAGCGTGGTGTGCACCCGGACACCGTTCCACTGCGCAGGACTGCGGAAGCGTGTACGACGCGGGCGTGCTGCTGAGGCCGGCGTCTTACGGGATGCGGCAAGGATCGACGGCGTGAAAAATTGTCCTCCAATTTTTCGGGGTGATCTGAGGTGAGCGGCGGATCAGGGGGCGCCATGCGTTAGCGTGGCAAGCGTTGATGGCGAGCCCCCGTGCTGGTTCGTGCTGACTTTTGAGGCGCAGTAGGGGTAAACGTGCAGGTCAGAGCGATTTCATGAGATTCCTGCACACCTCCGACTGGCATCTGGGGCGGAGCTTTCACCGGGTGAACCTGCTCGGTGCCCAGGCCGTCTTCATCGATCACCTCGTCGAGACCGTGCGGGAGAACGAGGTCGACGCCGTTCTTGTCGCCGGTGACGTGTACGACCGGGCCGTGCCGCCGCTGCCGGCGGTGGAGCTGTACGACCGGGCCCTGCACCGGCTCGCCGATCTTGGCGTGCCCACCGTGATGATCTCCGGGAACCACGACTCCGCCCGCCGCCTCGGTGTCGGGGCGGGGCTGATCGGGCGGGCCGGGATCCACCTCAGGACCGACCCCGCCGGGTGTGCTGACCCCGTGGTGCTGGCCGACGTACACGGTGACGTGGCGCTGTACGGGCTGCCGTACCTGGAGCCCGCGCTGGTGAAGGACGAGTTCGGTGCCGGGAAGGTGAGCCACGAGGCCGTGCTGGGCGCGGCCATGGACCGGATTCGGGCGGATCTGGCCGGGCGGGCGCCCGGGACGCGGTCCGTCGTCCTCGCCCACGCCTTCGTGACCGGCGGGCAGGCCAGTGACAGCGAGCGCGACATCACCGTCGGCGGGGTCGAGGCCGTGCCGGCCTCCGTCTTCGACGGGGTCGACTACGCCGCCCTCGGCCACCTCCACGGGTGCCAGACGATCAACGAACGGGTCCGTTACTCCGGTTCCCCGCTCGCCTACTCCTTCTCCGAAGCCGATCACCGCAAGAGCATGTGGATAGTGGAGCTGGGAGGGGAGGGGGAGATCGTGAGCGCCGAGCGCGTCGACACCCCCGTGCCGCGCGGCCTCGCCCGGGTGCGGGGGCCGCTGGAGGTGCTGCTCTCCGAGGGGGCGTACGCCCGGTACGAGGACTGCTGGCTGGAGGCCACCCTCACCGACCCCGTTCGGCCCGAGGACCCCATGGCCCGGCTCGCCACCCGCTTCCCGCACACCCTCAGCCTGGCCTTCGACCCCGAGGGCCGGAGCGAGCACGCCGGCGGGTCCTACGCCCAGCGACTGAGGGGGCGCAGCGACCGGGAGATCGCCGAGGACTTCGTCGCCCATGTGCGCGGCGGCGGCGGTTTCTCCGACGAGGCCGAGCGGGACGTGCTCCAGGGTGCCTTCGACGAGGTACGGGCCGAGGACAGCCGGCAGGAGACCCACCGATGAGGCTGCACCGGCTGCGCATCACCGCCTTCGGTCCCTTCGCCGAACCCCAGGAGATCGACTTCGACGCCCTCTCCGGCGCCGGGATCTTCCTGCTGCACGGTCCCACCGGCGCGGGCAAGACCTCCGTCCTGGACGCCGTCTGCTACGCCCTGTACGGGTCGGTTCCCGGCTCCCGGCAGGCCCCGGGCACCAGCCTGCGCAGCGACCACGCGGCCTCGGACATCCCGACCGAGATCACCCTCGAACTCACCGCGGGCGGGCGGCGTCTGGAGATCACCCGGCGCCCCGAACAGGACCGGCCCAAGAAGCGCGGCACCGGGACGACGAAGGACAAGGCGCAGAGTTGGCTGCGCGAGTACGAGGGGGAGGGCTGGAGCGCGCTGAGCCGGTCCCATCAGGAGATCGGTGAGGAGATCGAGCAGCTGCTCGGCATGAGCCGCGAGCAGTTCTGCCAGGTCGTGCTGTTGCCGCAGGGGGAGTTCGCGCGTTTCCTGCGGGCCGACGAGGCGGCGCGCGGCCGGCTGCTGGGCCGGCTCTTCGACACCCGCCGCTTCGCCGCCGTCGAAACGCTGCTCGGCGAGCGCCGCCGCGCCGCCGAGGCCAAGGTCCGCGCCGGTGACGAGCAGGTGCTGCACACCGCCCAGCGGCTGGCCCAGGCCGCCGGGGACGCCGCCGACCTGCGCGCCTGGCCGCTGCCCCGGCACCAGCCGGGCGACCCCGGGCTGGCCGGGGCGGTCCGCGCCTGGGCCGCCGTCGCCCGCTGCTCCGCCCGGGAGCGGCTCACCGTCGCCGAGTACGCCCTCGCCGCCGTCGAGGGGCGCTACGCCGCCGCCCGGCGGGCCGCCGAGGAAGCGCGGGAGCTCGACCGGCTGCAACGCCGGCACGCGGAGACCACCCGTCGGGCGGCCCTGCTCGCCGAGGCCGGTCCGGAGCGGGAGCGGGTGCGCGCCCTGCTCGACCGGGCCCGCCGCGGAGCCCTGGTCGCCCCCGCCCTGGAGCTGCGCGGAGCCGCCGCCGGCGCCCACATGTCCGCCGCGCACGCGGAGTCGGTGGCCCGGGCGGAGCTGCCGCCGCAGCTCGCCGAGGCGGGCACCGAGCAACTGGCAGCCGTGGAGCAGCGGTTGCGCGAGGATCTGGGAGCACTCGGAGCTGCCCGCCGCGCCGAGCAGCGCAGCGCCGAGATCGGCCGCGAACGGGCCGACCTGGAACGGGAGTCCCGGGCCGCCGAGGAGCAGCAGCAGGAGACCGCCGAGTGGCTGGGCCGCTGGGAGGCCACCCGGACAGCGCTGGCCGGGCGTGCCGACGCCGCCCAGCAGGCCGCGACCCTGGCCGAGCAGCTCGCCGGCAAGCTGGAGCCCGCGCGGCTGCACCTGCACGCCGCCCGGCGGCGCGACGCCCTCGACGCCGACGCGGAGCAGGCTTCCGGTGAACTGCTCACCGCGCGCGAGGAGTCGGCCGTCGCCCGGGAGCGCTGGCTGGAGCTCAAGGAGACCCGGCTGCGCGGAATCGCCGCCGAACTCGCCGCCGCCCTGGTGGCGGGAGAGCCCTGCACCGTGTGCGGGGCCGCGGAGCATCCCGCCCCGGCCCGGCCCGCCCCCGGTCACGTCGACCGGGCCGCGGAGGAGGCGGCGCACGCCCGCTTCGAAGGGGCCGAGGAGCGCAGGGCCGGCGTCGAGCGCAGGCTGGCCGCCGTCCGGGAGGCCCGCGCCGAGGCCGCGGCCGCCGCGGGTGACGCCACCACCGCCGAGCTGCTGGAACTCACCTCCGGTCTGAGTACGCGCCACGCCGAGGCGCACGCCTCGGCCGCGGGGCTGCACACCGCCCGCGAGCGGCTGGCCCGCGCGGAGCGGGAGCACGCGGTGCGCAGCGCCGAGCGGAGCGAAGCCGAGGCCCGGGCCGCGGCGCGGGCTTCGCGCCGCGAGGCCCTCGACCGGGAGCAGGCCTCGCTGGAAGAGGAGCTGGCCCTCGTCCGGGACGGCGCGCCCAGCGTCGCGGCCCGCGCCGGAGTCCTGGAGGACAGGGTCCGCATGGTCACGGCGGCGGCCGCCTCGCTGCGCCGGGCCGAGACCACCGCCGCCCGGCTGAAGGAGGCCGACGGTCAGCTCGCCGACGCCGCCTTCAAGGCCGGCTTCGACACCACCGAGGAGGCGGCCGACGCCGTGCTCCCCGAGTACGAACGCAGCGCGCTCCAACGCCGCGCCGACGCCTGGCAGGCGGAGGAGGCCATGCTGGCCGACCGCCTCGGCGAGAGCGACACCGCCGCGGCGGCGGCCCTGCCCCCGGCCGCGCCGGAGGCGGCCGAGGTGTACGCGGCGCGGGCCGCCGCGAAGCTTCGTACGGCCGGGTCCGCCGTGGACGCGGCCCGGGTCCGGTGCAAGGACCTCGACGGGCTCTCCCTCCAGGCGGAGCGGGAGCTGCGCTCCCTGGGACCGCTGCGCGAGGCCTACGAACGGGTGGCCCGGCTGGCCGGACTCACCGCGGGCACCTCCGCGGACAACGAGCGCAAGATGCGGCTGGAGGCCTACGTGCTCGCGGCCCGGCTGGAGCAGGTCGCCGCCGCGGCGACGGTACGGCTGCTGCGCATGTCGGGCGGCCGCTACACCCTGCTGCACTCCGACGCCAAGGCGAGCGGACGGGGGCGTTCCGGGCTCGGGCTGCACGTGGTCGACGCCTGGACCGGCAGCGAGCGCGACACCGCCACGCTGTCCGGCGGCGAGACCTTCTTCGCCTCGCTCGCGCTCGCCCTGGGCCTGGCCGACGTGGTCACCGACGAGGCGGGCGGCATGCGGCTCGACACCCTCTTCATCGACGAGGGCTTCGGCAGCCTCGACGACCAGGCGCTGGACGAGGTGCTCGACGTACTGGACTCGCTGCGCGAACGCGACCGCAGCGTCGGCATCGTGAGCCACGTCGCCGACCTGCGCACCCGGGTGCAGGCCCAGCTGGAGATCGTCAAGCAGCGCGGAGGCTCGGTGGTGCGGCACCGCACGGCGGGCGGAACGGGCTGAAATCCCTGGTCAACGGGGTGAAACCGTTCCTCGGGGACCCTCGGGGACATGTCGGTCTCCGGGGGGAGGCCCCCTCTGAGGGGTGATCGACAAATTGTAGATTTCTCGGTATGACGACCATGAACACCCCTGCCTCCACCAACCCCGTCCTACGGGTCCCCCCGGCCGCCCCGGTCGCGGCCGCCGCCTACTTCGCGGCGAGCCTGGCCTTCCACGCCGACGTCTCGGACGTCGCCGCCGCCTTCAAGGCCCACCGGGAGGAGGGCGCCGAGCTCGGCTTCCAGCTCGTCGACTCCCGCTCCACCCCGTCCTGGGACCAGGCCCACGTCCCGGGGGCGGTCCACCTGCCGAACGCCCTCGTCGCCGAGCAGGCGGAGCGCCTCCTCGACAAGAACGTTCCCGTGGTCACCTACTGCTGGGGCCCCGCCTGCAACGGCGGCACCCGCTCCGCGCTCGCCCTGGCCCAGCTCGGCTTCCAGGTCAAGGAGATGCTCGGCGGCATCGAGTACTGGATCCGCGAGGGCTTCGAGGTCGAGACCTGGCAGGGCCGCGAGCAGCGCCCCGAGGCCGACCCGCTGACCGCCCCCACGGACTCCGACGAGTGCGGCTGCTGAGACGGGCTGCCGAAGGCCGGTCCCTTGGATGGACGGACGGACGGGCCGGCTCCGCGCGGGGGAGCCGGCCCGTCCGTCCGTCCGTGGTGCGGGTCCCGGTGGTCAGAGCTTCGACAGCTCGTCCACCAGGTCGTCCAGGCCCAGCGAACCCTGGGACAGCGCCGCCATGTGCCAGGCCTTCAGGTCGAAGGAATCACCGTGCGCGGCACGCGCGTTGTCACGGCCCAGCAGCCAGGCGCGCTCGCCCAGCTTGTAGCCGATCGCCTGGCCCGGCATCGACAGGTAGCGGGTCAGCTCGCTCTCGACGAAGTCGCCCGGCCGGCCGCTGTGCAGGCCGAAGAACTCCTGAGCCAGGTCCACCGTCCAGCGCTCGCCCGGGTGGAACGGCGAATCCGCCGGGATCTCCAGGCCCAGGTGCATGCCGATGTCCACGATGACCCGCGCGGCGCGCATCATCTGGCAGTCCAGGTAACCGAGCCGCTGCTCGGCGTCCTTGAGGTAGCCCAGCTCGTCCATCAGCCGCTCCGCGTACAGCGCCCAGCCCTCGGCGTTGGCGCTGACGAGGCCGACGCTGGCCTGGTAGCGGGAGAGCTGGTCCGCCACGTGCGTCCACTGCGCCAGCTGGAGGTGGTGGCCCGGAACGCCCTCGTGGTACCAGGTGGAGACCAGGTCGTAGACGGGGAAGCGGGTCGCGCCCATCGTCGGCAGCCAGGTGCGGCCCGGACGGGAGAAGTCCTCCGAGGGGTTCGTGTAGTAGGGGGCCGCCGCGCCTCCGGGCGGGGCGATCCGCGACTCCACCCGCTTGACCCGCTCGGCGAGTTCGAAGTGGGTTCCGTCGAGGTTCTCGATGGCTTCGTCCATCAGGCCCTGCAGCCAGGCCTGGACCTCGTCCACGCCCTCGATGTGGGTGCCGTGCTCGTCCAGGTGCTTGAGCACCTCCCAGGGACCGGCGTCCGGCAGGATCTTGGCGGCTTCGGTCTTCATCTCCGCCAGCAGCCGGTGGTACTCCGACCAGCCGTAGGCGTACGCCTCGTCCAGGTCCAGGTCGGTGCCGTTGAAGTAGCGGGACCAGCGGGCGTAGCGCTCGCGGCCCACCGGGTCGGGCTTGCCCTCGACCGCGGGGGCGTACACGTCCCGCATCCAGTCGCGCAGTTCCACGACGGCCGCGGTCGCGGCGGCGGCGGCCGCGTCGAGCTCCGCGCGCAGCGCCTGGGGGCCGGCGGCGGCGAACTCGGCGAAGTAGCCGTCCTTGCCCTTGCTCTCGGCGCCCTCGCCCTCGCCCGCCCAGGCGGTGAGCTGCTCGACGAAGGTGGCGGTGGGGCGCGGGCTCCCGAACAGGCCGCGGTCCAGGCCGAGCGCGAGGCACTCGCGGTAGCCCGCGTAGGCGGCCGGTACGGCGCGCAGCCGCTCGGCGATCGCGGCCCAGTCCTCGTCGGTGTCGGCCGGGGTCAGGGAGAAGACCTCGCGGACCGAGTGCGCGGGGGAGTGGATGTTGCTGACCGCGCGCAGGTCCTCGTCGGCCTCGTGGACGGCGAGTTCGGCGGTGAGCCGCTCGCGCAGCAGCCGGGCGCAGCGGCGCTCGACATCGCTGTCGGCGCCGGGCAGGAGCTCGGCGGCGTCGAGCCGCGCGAGCGTGGCGCGGGAGAGTTCGGCTGCCGCCGCGCGGCCCGCGGGGGAGAGGTCCGGGAGCTTGCCGGAGCTCGCGGCGACACCCAGATAGGTGCCCGTGATCGGGTCGATGGCGATGAGGTCGTCGACGTAGGCATCGGCGACCTGGCGGGGCAGCCGTGCGGAGCTGTCACTGGTGATGGTGTCTGACATGTGGACATCTTCGTATGCGAGACGGGTCCGCGTCATCACCAAAGATCGTCAGCCTGCTGACGTCGGGGGCGGCAGCGGCCCGGCGATCCCGCTCCTGGAAGATCAGTCTGGTCTCCATCCGGGCGACTTCCCGGCGCGAGGCGAACTCGTCGAGGACCAGCCGCTGGAGTTCGCCGGGATCGGAAACGGCCACGTGAACGAGGTGGTCCTCCGGGCCCGTCAGGTGGAAGACGGCCCGCGAGGCCGGCAGTGAGCGCACGCGCTCGACGAAGGGACCGATCGGCTCGCGGCGGTGCGGATGCATCCGTACGGGCAGCAGTGCCACCAGCCCGTGGCCGAGTTTGGCCGGATCCAACCGGAGTCGGTGGCCGAGGAGGATTCCGGAGCGGCCGGGCTCGGACGGCACGCGCCTCCGCTCGATCTGTCGACGAACTACCGGTCGTACGACAGCCGGGCGGAGGCCGCCCGCATCGACGCGTTCGTGACGACGCGTTCGTGACGACGCGTTCGTGACGACGCGTTCGTGACGATGCGTTCGAGGCGATGCGTTCGAGGCGGCCATGGCCCGGAGCGAAGGCACCGAGAGCGCCGTCGCCTTCGCGAGCGGGATGGCCGCGTTGTCGCAGCACCTTCTCGACGCCCGTCCTGCAGCACCCGGCCTCCATCAGCCACCGCATCGTGGCCGAGGGGGACCGGGGGACCGGCACGCCTCGGGCGTGAGCGACCGGCCGCCGGTCGCTGCCGGGTAGTGCCGGTCTACTGCTGGCTGCGGGGCAGGCCGCGGGATTCGCCCGGGAGCTCGTACGGCAGCCGGGAGCTGACCGGGGTCGCGTCCAGCCGGGCCGTGATCACCAGGGTGCCCTCCTCGATCTGGTAGTCGAGGGGGAGGCCGAGACCGCGCATGGCGGCGACCATGCCGGTGTTCGAGGCCTGGGTGACGGCGTACACGCTGTCGCATCCGGCCTCGACGGCCATCCCGATCAGCCGGCCCAGCAGCTCGGAGCCGATGCCGCGGCGCTGCCAGTCGTCCTCGATGAGCAGCGCCACCTCGGTCTCGTCGCCGTCCCAGAGCAGGTGGCCGAGGGCGACGAGCTTGCCGGAGGCGGTGGTCGCGGCGAGGGTGCGGCCGAAGCGGGGGCTCAGCAGGTGGCCGAGGTAGCGGTCGGCGTCGAGGACGGGGCCGTGGTAGCGCAGGCCGAGGGTGCGCTCCGAGCAGCGGTCGTGCATGGCACGGGCCGCGGCCAGGTCGGAGCCGTCGGCGCGGCGGACGGTGATCTCGTTGCCCTCGGGCAGGGTCAGTACGTCCCGGCTGCGCGGGACCCGCGGGCCGAGCCGGGCGTCCAGCTCGACGAGCGCGCGGGCGCGGGCGAACTCGGTCGGCGTGAAGGGCAGGTAGGGCCGCTCGATGGTGATCGCACCGCCGGACGGGTCGCGCAGCCGCATGACCGTGGCCTCCAGGACGCCTTCGACGGGCGCGTCGGCGCCGGCGTTGGGGCGCCCGGAGAGGGTGGTCGCCGGGATCGAGTGGATGGTGCAGCGGCCGAGCAGCTGGCGCAGGGCGAGCGGCAGCTCGGCGGCGTCCAGCGCGGTGCGGGTGGCCAGCCCCAGGACCCGGGTCGGGGTGTCGACCAGGTCGTGGGCGTCGGCCCGCTCGATCCAGGTGCTGTGGCCGCCGGCGCCGGCGATGGCCCGGGTGAGGTCGGCGGAGGGAAGCTGCTGCGGGGCGCGCAGCAGGAACTCGTCCACCGTGCCGCCCTCGGGGAGCGGGTGCGTCTGCAGGGTCAGGATGTCGACCCCGCTCCGGGCGAGGGCGGTGCAGAGCGCGGCGAGGCTGCCGGGCTCGTCGCGCACGGTCGTCCGCATCCGCCACAGGGCGGAGGCCAGCGCGGTGTCCGTACCGGCCGTGCGGGCCGCCGCCGCACCCGCACCCGCGCCCGTCACCGCGTCTGTGGGCGGGTCCGTGGGCGCGGTGTCCGTGGGCGGCGGTGCATGGCTGTGGCGGCGTGCCCACCAGGTGTGGAACGCCGCCGTGACCAGGAGTGCGACGGCCGAGGCCACGAGCAGGACCGGGCCGCGGGGACCGTGCACCACGAGATTGGCGATGGCGTCGGCGACCGCGACGGCGCAGAAGAGAGCGGCGAGTTCGACGACGTCGCGGCGCCAGTGGTGGCGGTGGGGACGCTGGGCAGGGGCAGGAATACGCTCAGTCATGCAGACCACTGTGACGCAGGGGTGTTGCGTGATCACGAACGATCTGTGACCGACTGGTTAAGGATCCATCTGGCCGATTTCGCCCGGTTTTCCGGCTGATTTCAGATCCCGGCGTCTTGGCGGGCCGCTCTCGGCGTGTCGGTGGGCTGTCGGACGGCTCCCGCCGGGCGTGCCGGCTTGTCGGCCGACTCGGCCCGACTCGGCCCGGCCTGGTCCGGCTTGGCCCGGCCCGGATTGGTGGCGTCGCCCTATTGCCCCACCCGACCGGGCTGCAGGGTCCGGGTGAAGAGTACGCCGCCCCCTTGGCGGCGCAGCCGGACGGTGAGCTCGCCGCCGTCCCCGTCGATCTCCACCTCCCCGTAGTACGGAGGGTTCTCGGACGGGGACATGTTGGGGAAGGGCGCGGACTGGACGTACGTCATCTCCGGGCCGAAGGTGGCGTCCAGCCGGCCGGCGGGGAATCCGCCCGCGCCGATGGGGCCGGAGACGAACTCCCAGAAGGGCGCGAAGTCGGTGAAGGCGGCCCGCTCGGGCGCATAGTGGTTCGCGGCCGTGTAGTGCACGTCGGCGGTGAGCCAGAGGGTGCCGGTGATGCGCTGGTGCTTGATGTGCCGCAGCAGCTCGGCGATCTGCAGTTCGCGCCCGAGCGGCGCGCCGGGGTCGCCCTGGGCGACGGCCTCGAAGTTCGCGGCCCCGTCGGCCACCACGATGCCCAGCGGCATGTCGGCGGCGATGACCTTCCAGGTGGCGCGGGAGCGCGACAGCTCGCGCTTGATCCAGGCCAGTTGCTCCGGGCCGAGGATGCCGACGGGGTCGTCGGTCTGGCGGCCGGGGGAGTTCGCGTTGCGGTGGGTGCGCATGTCGAGGACGAACACGTCGAGCAGCGGGCCGTAGCGCATCACCCGGTACATCCGGCCCTCGGTGCGGCCGCCGCGCAGGTCGGTTACCGGGAAGTACTCGCCGAAGGCCCGGCGGGCCCGGCCGGCGAGGGTGTCGACGTCCTTCACGGTGTAGCGGGGATCGTCGAGGATCTGGCCGGGATACCAGTTGTTGCGCACCTCGTGGTCGTCCCACTGGGCGAGGACCGGCACCTGGGCGTTGAAATCGCGCAGGTTTCGGTCGAGCAGGTTGTAGCGGAAGTTGCCCCGGAACTCGGCGAGGGTCTCGGCGACCTTCGCCTTCTCCTCGGTGGTCACGTTGTGCCACAGGGTTCCGTCGCGCAGCGGTACGGAGGCCTGGATCGGCCCGTCGGCGTAGACGGTGTCCCCGCTGAAGAGGAAGAAGTCGGGGTCCCGCAGCCGCATTTCGTCGAAGACGCGGTAGCCGCCGAGCTCCGGGTTGATGCCCCAGCCCTGACCGGCGAGGTCCCCGGACCACAGGAAGCGCACGTCGCGGCGGCGGGAGGCGGGGGTGGTCCGGAAGGTGCCGTGGACCGGCTCGCCGGTGCGGCGCGGATCGTCGGGGTCGGCGAGGAGCACCCGGTAGTGGATCTGCTGTCCCGGCGGGAGCTCGCGCAGGGTGGTGGTGCCCGTGAAATCGGTGTCCGGGCCGAGCAGCGGGCCGCGGTGGCGGCGGACGGCGTAGCGGAACGACTCGCTCGGGGAGGTCTCCACGTACATCCATGCGGGGCGGTCGGAGCGCGTCCAGACGGTGGCCGAGTGGGCGGTGATCTCGCCGGATTGGACGCCCCAGAAGGCGTTCGGGCGGCCCGAGCGGGCGAAGGCGGGCGCCGTGGCGTGGGCGGGAGTGGTCAGGGCGCCCGTCAGGGCGGTGGACAGGGCGAGGCCCACCGGAACGGCGAGGGAACCGCCGAGCAGGGAGCGTCGGGTGTGCGGCAGAGGGGCCATCGGTGCGTCTCCAGAGGCCGGCGGGGACGGGCCGGACCAGTGTGTCGCCGTACACCGGCCGCACACCGGACCGCCCGCGTCGCGCACGCGAACCATGCGTGAACACTGATGCGCATGGCTGACGCTCCGTCAAGATCTCATCGTGCGAGCCTGGTTGTGTCCAGGATGACGCGCGCGACCAGCGCCGGGTCGTCGTTCATGGGGACGTGGCCGCAGCCGGGAAGCCTGACGAGGCGCGCGCCGGGGATGGTCTGCTTCGCGCGGACGCCTTGGCGGCGCAGGAGCAGCCGGTCGCGGCTGCCCCAGGCGATGGTGACGGGCACGCCCGGCAGATCCGCGGTGAACCGTACGGAACCGCCCGCGGCCAGGGTCCGCTCGAAACCGGTGGCCTCGCGCAGGGCGACGGTCTCGGCGACCACGGCGTCGGGGGAGCGCCGTCCCGGGCGCGCGTAGATGCTGCCGGTGAGCGCGGCGCGTCCGGCGGCGCTGCGGGCGAGCCGTTCCACGGCGGAGTGGGGCAGCGCGGTGGCGCCGGCGCGCATGGCGCGGAGCGCGGTGAAGGCGTAGCGGCGTTCGCCCTCCGACCAGAAGCCGGCGGGGGAGAGGGCGGTGACCGAGCGCGCCAGGCCGACGCGGCCCATCTCCAGGGCGAGCAGCCCGCCGAGTGAGTTGCCCGCGACGTGCGGCCGCTCTATTCCGAGCGCCCCGCAGAGCGCGCTCAGCGCCGAGGCGACGGTGCCCAGATCGTACGGAACCCCGTGCGGCAGCGGCTCCGAGACGCCGAAGCCGGGCAGGTCGATGGCGATCACGTCGTACTCGGCGGCCAGGACGTCGGTCACGGGGCGCCAGGCCTGGAGGTGGTGGCCGATGCCGTGCAGCAGCAGGAGCGGCTCGCCCGCGCCCTTGCGCTCGTAGGCGGCGGTGGTCGTGCGGGGGCCCAGTGGCGAATCGATCGTGAAGGAGACCGTGGCGGTCATGCTGCTCCTCGTCGGGGGTCGGGCGGCTTCGGCGGCCGTGTGAGACGGCTTGTCAGTAGTGTCTCTCGGCCGGTTACCGCCCGGTAGCCCCTGGGGGCGGGACTTCGACTTTTGCGGGGTCTTTCGCGGGATCTTTCGGGGGGCCTTCCGCGGGGTCTTTCGCGGGGTCATTCGCGGTGCTCGCGAACATCCCGTGAACAGCTTGATGCATATGCCCGATCTGCCCGGCAAAGGGATGAGCATTGGTCTTGACCAAGGGGGTGCGCCGTCCTATCGTCGCAGGCATAGTGCAGGAACCTTTAATAAACAAAGGCGCGGAACTCCCGCTGGAACACGGCGAGTGCGGCGATAGCAGGAGGAGTCAGGGTGGGGACCACGCAGCTCGAATCGGTGCCTGAGCCGAAGTACTTGCACCTCAAGACGGTCCTGAGCGAGGCGCTCGACCAGGACTTCGCCGTGGGCGAGGTCCTGCCGAACGAGCGCGAGCTCGCCGCCCGCTTCGGTGTCGCCCGGGCGACCCTGCGCCAGGCCCTGGAGCAGCTCGAGCTCGAAGGCCGCCTCCAGCGCCGCCGCGGCGTGGGCACCACCGTCGCCCCGCCGCGCGTGGGTGTCGAGGTCGGCAGTGCGCAGCACAGCTGGCCCGGCGAGAGCGTCGACGGATGGGAGCCGGTGGACGCGGCGGAGGCCGTGGTCGGCCCCGCCGTCCTGAAGCTGCTCGGGACCGCCCCCGGCGAGCTGGTGCTCGCGGTGCGCCGGACCCGCGTCGAGCAGGGCCAGGTGCTCGCCGCCGAGCTGCTGTACGTGCCGGCCTCGTCGGTGCCGGGCCTCTCCGCGATCGACGCCCCGGCCGGTCCGGCGCGCGCCCGCGCCGTCATGCGCGAGCTGCAGAAGCAGGTCCTCGACGGACAGGACCGCTCGGTGGAGCTCGGCTCCGCCCGCGCCGACGACGCGAAGGAGCTGGACCGCCTGCCCGGCGCGCCGGTCCTGCTGGTCACCACCCGCTACTTCACGGTGGCGGGCACGGCGGCCGTCTCGGTGGCCACCTACCGGGCGGACACCTGCCGACTGACCTTCGGCGACTCGGGTGACGTGCAGATCACCCACGACACGCGGGTCGCGTCCTGACCCGCTGACGACCGGGAGCGACCGGTGACGACCGGGGCCGCCACTGGGTGGTGGCCCCGTCCGGGGCGAGCCGCGGGCCGGTCTTCGGCGCGCCGATGTGCGCCGATGAGGCGCTCCGGGGTGCGAGCAACCGCGTAGTGCACGCGCCTCCAGCGGTGGCTGGGGGCGCTTTTCGCGTGCGGAGGCTGAGGCGGAGCCCCGGGACCTGTGCGCAGCGCCGGGTCACGCTCCGCCTGTCCGGCACCTGAGGAACGGGTCCGGGCAGCGTCCGTGGAACGGGCGCAGGGCGGGTAGGGGACCTCGCCCCGCAGAGACCGGCAGGGTGGCGGCGCGGCGGGTGGGCGCGCCGGGCGGGTGTGCCGGGTGGGCGTGCGGGGCCCCGAGCGGCGGCGTGCACACGGATCCGCAGCCCGCGGAGCGGTCGGCGGCCGCGCGGACCGGTTCGCGAACCGCCCCCCGGAGGTGATCAGCGGCGGCGGGCGGTGACCGTCTTCTCCACCGCGAACAGTTCTTCTTCCACGTGGTCCAGTGCGAGCCGCAACGCTCCCGTGGCCACCGCAGCCTCGCCCAGCAGGGAAAGCGCCACCCGCGGCGGGCGCAGGCAGTACCGCTCCAGTTCCCGGCGCAGGGGGTCCAGTACCCCGTCCAGCCCGGCCGCCCAGCCGCCGACCACGACCAGCTCCGGATCCATCGCCAGGACCAGCGCCGCGACGTCGTGGACCAGCCGCTGGATGAACCGGTCCACCGCGGCCACGGCCTGCCCGTCGCCGCGCTTGGCCATGGCGAAGACCTCCGCCACCGCCCGCTCGTCCAGCGGGTGCAGCGGTTCGCCGTTCGTCGACAGCAGCTTCTCGGGGGTGACCTCGCGTCCCAGCAGGTGCAGTGCGCCGATCTCCCCGGCCGCCCCGCCGAACCCGCGGTGCAGGCGGCCCCCGATCAGGGAGCCCGCTCCGGGGCTGAGCCCGGCCATCACGAAGACCATGTCGTCGGTCTCGGTCGCGGCGCCCTTCCAGTGCTCGGCGACCGCCGCGGCATTGGCGTCGTTCTCCACCTGTACCGGGCAGCGGAAGGAGCGCCGGAGCCGTTCCCCGAGCGGCAGCCCGGTCCAGCCCGGCAGGGCCGTGCCGAGCCGGACGGTGCCGTCGGCCTCCACGATCCCGGGGCTGCCCACGCCGACCGCCCGCAGGGAGTCCCGGGGTACCCCGGCGCGGCGCAGCAGGTCGGCCACCGCACCGCGGACCCGTTCGAGCCGCTCGTCGGCGGAGGCCGTCTCGGCGACCTCTTTGGTGCCGGCGCCGATCACCCGGCCGTCCAGCCCGGACAGCAGCACCGCGATCCGGTGCGCGCCGATCTCCACGCCGAGCAGGTGCCCCGCCTCCGCGCGGAAGCGGAACCGTCTGGCCGGGCGTCCCTGGCGCCGCGCACCCTCCTCCGCGCCCGCCTCGACGACCAGACCCGTCCCGATGAGCCCTTCGACGACTCCCTCGACGGTGGGTCGCGAGAGTCCGGTGACCCGGGTGAGGTCAGTGAGCGTCGGCGCTTCGGCCGCGCGCAGGGCCCGCAGCACCACGGCGGAGTTGATCCGCCGCAGCAGAGAGGGGTCCCCGCCGGTCAGCTGCCCCAACGTTGTGTCCTCCCAGCTAGCGAGCTTGTCAGCCGGATCGTACTGCGCACCGGGCGCGGCGGCGAGAAGTAGCCCCCCATCGTCCGGAATCCGCCCTTCCCCTGGGGGGTCGGTCATGCGGGAGCACGGTCATGCGGGAGCGACGAACCCGGACTCGTACGCGGTGATCACGGCCTGGGTCCGGTCCCGCGCCCCCAGCTTCGCCAGGATCGCGCTGACGTGGGACTTCACCGTCTCGGTGCCCACGATCAGCTCGCGGGCGATCTCGATGTTGGTCAGCCCCTTCGCCATCAGCCGGAGCACGGCCTCCTCGCGCTCGGTCAGCGCCGCCCGCTCCAGTACCGTCCGGGCCTGCCGGTTCCCGTACTCGGCGGCCAGCGAGCGGACCGCCGCGGGGAAGAGCAGCGTCTCACCCTCCGCCACCAGCCGGACCGCGTGCACGATCTCCGACGGGCGGGCCCGCTTCAGCAGGAACCCGTCCGCGCCGGCCCGCAGCGCCTGGTAGACGTACTCGTCGTTCTCGAAGGTGGTGACCACGAGGATCTTCGGCGGCGAGTCCACGCTCCGCAGGACCGCCCGGGTCGCCTCGATCCCGTCGAGCAGCGGCATCCGCACGTCCATCGCCACGACATCGGGGCGCAGTTGCCGCACGAGCGGGACCACGGCGGCTCCGTCGGCGGCCTCGCCGATCACCTCGATGTCGGGCTGGGCGTCCAGGACCGCGCGCAGACCCGCGCGCACCAGGGGTTCGTCGTCGACGAGCAGTACGGTAACCGGCATCCGGTCAGCGTATTCGCTCCAGCGGCAGCCGGGTACGCACCCTCCAACCCCCTTTGTACAGACCGGTCTCGGTCTCCCCGCCGAGCAGCGCGGCCCGCTCCCGTATCCCGCGCAGTCCCGTGCCGCCGCCGGTCGTGACGGAGGGCCGGTCCGGCAGCGGATTGGTCACCTCCAGGTCCAGCCGGTCGGCGACCATGCCGATCCGCACCCGTACCGGTACGGGACCGCAGTGCCGCAGCACATTGGTGAGCGCCTCCTGGAGGATCCGGTAGCCCTCCTGGCTCACCGGGTCAGGCAACTGGTCGAGCGGGCCGATCAGTTGCGCGTCGACCGTGGCGCCGGAGGCGCGTGCCGACTCGAACAGCCGGTCGGCCTCCGCGAGGGTGGGCCGCTGGGACGGCCGCTGACCGGACTCCCGCAGGACGCGCAGCACCCGGTCCAGGTCCTCCAGCGCGGCCCGGCCCGTCTCCTCGATCGCGCTCAGCGCGCGGTCCGTGAACTCCGGATCGCCCGCCGCCCGCGCGGCTCCCGCCTGGACGACGGCCACGGTCAGCGCGTGGCCGATGGAGTCGTGCAGCTCCCGCGCGATGCGGGTGCGCTCCAACAGCTGCTCGGTCCGCACCTCCAGCGCGGAGAGCCGCTCGGCGGCCGAGGGTCCCAGCAGCCGGCGGGCGATGGCGGTGATCATGTCGCCGAGCAGGACCACGAGGACGATCAGCAGGATCAGGGGCAGCGGAGCCAGCGCCCAGACCGCCCAGGTGGGGAGGCCTGCGGGCACCAGCCTGTCTTCGGTGATTGTCCCGCCGAGGCCGGTCCTGATCAGCTGGATCGTCAGGACGGGCAGCCACACCGTGACGAGCATGGAGACCAGCCCGACGACGAGCCGTATCTCCAGCCACAACAGGGTCCGCCACCGGTCGCTCCATCGCTTGGAGGCGACGGTGCTGAAACTCTGCTCCTCGGCCTCCCGGCGGCCCTGGGCGGTGCGCTCGTGCGGAGTGAGGAGGAACTGCGCCTGGAGCCCCTCGGCCAGCCGCATCCAGGGCAGCAGGCCCATCGGTATCACGAGCAGCATGGGCACCCACGGAGCCTCGGGCCCTATGAACATCCACATGGCCAGCATCAGCATGGGCACACACAGATGGACCCAGCGCGAGTAGGTCACCGGGTGGAGCGCGGCGCGGAACAATCGGTGCATCCCCACATCGTTGCAGTTCGGGGCGGCGTGGCTCCTCCCCCACGTGGGGGAGAAGGAACCCTCGCTTGGGGGAGGAAGAGGGGTGGGGCCGGCGGCGAACCTTGAGACATGAACAGCATCGAGATCCGAGAACTGACCAAGGAATTCGGCCGGACCCGGGCCGTGGACCACCTCACCTTCGATGTCATGCCCGGACGCGTCACCGGCTTCCTCGGACCCAACGGGGCCGGGAAGTCGACCACGATGAGGCTGCTGCTGGGCCTGGACCGGATCACCTCCGGGACGGCCACCATCGGCGGCCGGCGGTTCACCGAACTCCCCGACCCCCTCCACCGGGTGGGCGCCCTGCTGGACGCGCAGTCGGCGCACGGCGGCCGCACGGCCCGGGACCACCTGCGCTTCCTCGCCGCGGCCAACCGCATTCCGATGAGCCGGGTGGAGGCGGTCCTGGAGCAGTCCGGGATGGCCTCGGCGGCCAAGCGGCGGATCAAGACCTTCTCCCTGGGCATGCGTCAGCGCCTCGGCATAGCGGCCGCGCTGCTCGGCGACCCCGAGGTGCTGCTCCTGGACGAGCCCACCAACGGGCTCGACCCCGAGGGGATCATCTGGATCCGTGAGCTCATGCGGGGCCTGGCCGCCGAGGGGCGCACGGTCCTCGTCTCCAGCCACCTGATGACCGAGACCGCCGCCCTCGCCGACCACCTGATCGTGCTCGGGCGGGGCAGGCTGCTGGCCGACACCTCCATAGAGGAGTTCATCGACTCCCGCAGCACCCCGAGGGTCCGGCTGCGCACCGCGGACCCCGTCCGGCTCCGGGCCGCCCTGGCCCGGGACGACTTCGAACTGGTCACCGCCGAGGGCGGCCGGTGGACCGTGGACGGCATCCAGGCCGAGCAACTCGGCGTCATAGCCGCCCGCGAAGGCATCCCGATGCTGGAACTGATCGACGAGCGGGCCTCGCTGGAGCAGGCCTACCTCGACCTCACCGCGGACAGCGCCCAGTTCGCCGCCACCAGCTGACCCATTCCTTTCAAGGAGGCTTCCCCATGAGCACCGCTCTGCCCACCGTCCCCGTCCTGCACTCGGAATGGATCAAGATACGGTCCCTGCGCGGTACCTTCGGGGCGCTGATGGCCGTCTTCGCCGCCACGGTGGGCATCCAAGTACTGACGGCGGCTCTGACCGGCACGGCAGAGGAGGGCAGCATGGGGGAGGACCCTCTGCTCGCGGCCTTCTACGGCCTCAACTTCGGCCAGATAGCCGCCTTCGCCTTCGGTGCGACCGCCCTTTCCTCGGAGTTCCACAACAGCGCCTTGCGGACGTCGCTGACCGCGGTGCCGAACCGTGCGCGGCTCTACCTGTCGAAGATGGCCATGGTGGGCGGACTCGCCTTCCTGGTCGGCCAGCTCACCGCACTGGTCACCTTCGTCGCCGGTCAGGCGTTCATGGGGCCCTACACCCTCGAACTGGGCAGCCCGGGCACCTACCGGGCGATCTTCGGGTGCGGTGCGTACCTCGCGCTGATGGCCCTGCTGGCGGCCGGACTGACGGCGGTGCTGCGCAGTGCTTCGGCTGTCCTGAGCCTGCTCATACCCTTCGTGCTGATCCTGTCGTTCGTGCTCGGCCAGGCTTCCGACGGTGCCGCCGGGTACCTGCCGGACCGTGCCGGTCAGATGATGATGCGGCTGGACACCTCGGTGGGACTCGCCCCCTGGGCCGGTCTCGGCGTGCTTGCCCTGTGGACGCTGGTCGCGGTGACCGGCGGATGGCTGTCGGTGCGGCGGCGGGACGCCTGACGCCGGAGCGGCCTCCCGTGGCCTCGAGGCGGGGGTGGCTGGGCAGCACGGACCGACTCGGCCGACCGGTTCGTGGGGTGGGCGAGTTCCCCACCGATCCGGTGCGTTCGGGCAGCCACGGAGGGTCCGGCCGGCTGGCGGGTCAGCTGCCGGCGAGCAGGGCAGGCAGGTTGCACATGTCGTCGAAGACGACGGTCCCAGGGCCTTCGAGCTGCTCGGCGGGGGTCAGCCCGCCGGCGTAGCCGAAGGCCCGCATCCCGGCGGCGCGGGCCGCCTCCACGCCGGGCCGGCTGTCCTCGACGACCGCGCAGGCGGCGGGATCCACGCCCATCCGCCGTGCGGCGTACAGGAACAGGTCCGGGGCCGGCTTGCCGCGGGAGACCTCGGTGGCACTGTGGATGCGCCCCGCGAACCGCTCGTACAGTCCGGTGCGGCCGAGGGTGTGCCGCATCTTCTCGTGCGAGCCGCTGGACGCGACACACGTCGGTAGGGCGATCGCGTCGAGCGCCGCCGGCAGCCCCTCGACGGGGGACAGGCCGAGGTCCACCGCCTCCCGGTGGCGTTCCTCGAACAGGTCCCACCAGAGGGCGGCCGTCCGCGGACCGAGCCGTTCGGTGATCTGTTCGCGGATGGAGACGGAGGAGCGTCCGATGAACCGCTCGACGACCTCGTCCTCGGTGAGGGGCCAGCCGAGCTCCGCTCCCAGGGCGACCTGCACGCGGGCGGCTATCCGTTCGCTGTCGACGAGAACCCCGTCGCAGTCGAATATCACGAGCTCTACCGGTTTGATGATCATCCCCGGAGGATAGGCGGCCCGCCGGACCGGGAGCGCGGGCCAGGCAAGATCCGAAAAGAGACGGCCTAAGGCGCGGTGTCGGCCGGACCCGGGTGCTCGGCGGCCGCGCGGAGGCGGGCGTACTCCTGGGCCATGGAGGCAGCGGTCCAGCGGGCGTTGAGGCCGCTGGGGTTGGGCAGGGCCCAGATGCGGGTGGCGCCGATGGTGCGCTCCTGGGGACCGATCTGGGCCTTTCGCTCGCCGAACAGCTACTGAACCGCCACTGACGGTGATCCGCCCTCCCGGCGTCCGCCGGCTCGGGTCAGTTCGGGGCACCCGGGTACCGAGCACGAGGGGCGTGGTCGTCTGGGCATGGGGTGCCTCCATTCGGAGGGCGGGGGATCGTTTCTGTTTGGGCTGAACGAGGGGTAAGGCGAATCAATGAGGATGGGCGGGGCAGTTCAGGAGTCCCGTCACCATTTCTACACGCGGAGGATGAATGAAGCGATTCCGGTTCCCTGCCCTTGTAGCGGTCACAGTTCTCGCAGGCGGGGCAACAACTGCTGCTGTCGCGCAGGGCAGTGGCGCCGGCAAGAGCGGAGAGCCATCCGCAACGTCATTGGCTGCTCATCCCCGGGTCTACGGCAGGCTTGAAACCCTGATGCCCGGACGGATCAGCTTCGCCTCGGTGGCGTGCCCACCCGGTTTGGTCGTCACGGGGGGAGGCGCTTACATCCTGGGCGGTTCTGATCCGCAGCTAGAGCAGAGAAGTGCGATCGTCGGCAGTTTCCCCCTCGGAGGCGAGGAGGGGTGGAGGGTCAGAGTCGCGAACAACAGTAACGTGACCGGAAGTTTTCAGGCTATCGCTGTCTGTACCGCACCCTAAGCCAAAGACGCGCAGCTGGCGGGGCGGAGCGACCCCCAGACCCAAAGCTGGGCACTGGCGGCCCCGGCCTCCTGGCGCGTTTGCAGTCGGCGGCAGGGATGGCAGAGCGGTTGCGCGTACCCGTCCGTATCACTGAGCGTGCATGATGCCCTCACCTCTTCTGGTGGGGGCATGGGTGGTTTCTGGGCAGGTCAGGCGGCTAGGTAGACCGTAGGCGTCACATGCGTCCGCCGGCTCGGGTCGGCTCGGGGCACCCGGGGATCGGGCAAAGGGGGCGGGGCTTGAGCGGGGCGGACGGACTCGAACTGTCGCTACTGCCCGGTTTCAGTACGGGTACCACCCGCACCTACTCGGGGCAGCGCGCGCACCTACACCGCACCCTTCCGCATCCGCACGGGTCTGGTCAGGACAGGCGCGGAGCGGTGTCTGTGAGACGGGCGTGACGTCAGCGGGGCGAGATCGTTGGCAGCGAATGAACAACACCAAGCGTGTCCTTGCAGCCCTCGCCCTCGCGGGGGCTGCCCTGTCGGTCGCCACGTCAGCACACGCGGTCGATCCCGTGCCGGATACGAACCGGGTCCGGCTCACTCCGAATGACGCGCTCCTTGTCGATGCCATCCACACCGACTCCGTCGGCGGGCTTGGAACGAGCCTCATGTCGGGTGACCACGACTTCTTCCCGAACGGCGGGGGCAGGTAGTCGCCGACCGCTAGAACTGCGGACCAGCGGCCCCGGAGTCCTCGCGGGTTCGTAGAGGCGGCAGAGCGGTTGCACGCACCCGTCGTCTCGCTGAGTGCGAATGATGCCCGCCCCTATCCTGGTGGGGGCTTTCGTGGTGTCTGGGCAGGTCAGGCTGAGACAGACCGAAGACATCACATAAGGGTCTGCCGCACGAACGGGTGACATCTGATCTGGCTTGCCCTGTGGGGTGGGTGGGAAGGATGTCGCTGTGCCCAAGCCTTATCCGGAAGAGTTCCGTCAGGATGTCGTGCGGGTCAGCGAGGAGCCGCGGCCCGGGCGTGACGGTCGAGCAGGTGGCCGCGGACTTCGGAGTCCACGCGATGACGCTGTGGAAGTGGATGCGCCGGGCGGATATCGACGACGGGGCCAAGCCCGGAACAACCAGCCAGGAGAGCGCGGAGCTGCGCGAAGCGCGTCGGCGCATCAAGCTGCTGGAGCAGGAGAACGAGGTCCTGCGGCGGGCCGCGGCTTACCTGTCCCAGGCGAACCTTCCGGGAAAAGGATCTACCCGCTCGTGAAAGAGCTGGCCGCGGACGGGGTGCCCGTCACGGTGACGTGCCGGGTCCTCAAGCTCGCCAGACAGCCCTACTACCGGTGGCTGGAGCGGCCGGTGACCGATGCCGAGGTCGAGCGGGCCGCTCGCGCGAACGCGTTGTTCGACGCTCACCGTGAGGACCCGGAGTTCGGCTACCGCTTCCTGGCCGACGAGGCCCGCAGCGCGGGATCCGGCATGGCCGACCGGACCGCGTGGCGGATCTGCCGGGACAACCGCTGGTGGAGCGTGTTCGGCAAGAAGCGCGGCAGGAACAAGAAGGCCGGCCCACCGGTGCACGACGATCTCGTCCGCCGCGACTTCACCGCGACTGGCCCGAACCGGCTGTGGCTCACCGACATCACCGAACACACCACCGACGAGGGGAAGCTGTATCTCTGCGCGATCAAGGACGTCTTCAGCAAGCGGATCGTGGGTTACTCCATCGACACGCGCATGAAGTCCCGCCTGGCTGTCACCGCCCTGGACAACGCCGTGGCACGGCGCGAGCACGTCACCGGATGCATTCTGCACAGCGATCGCGGATCGCAGGGTGAATTCAACTGGTCGTCGCAACACCTCGTGATCATGGAGGTGTGCAATGGGTCTGCCAAGGAAGCAAGCGTCGCAGCCGCCAGCAGGTCTGCGTCGGCAGTGGGCTGCGGATAGGGCGATGCGGCCGCCGATGCGCTCACCGGGCCGGCCTGAGCCATCGCGCGCTGTGCAACGAGACTTCTGGCGCCTGATCGCCTCGGGGATCACTTCTGTCCAGGCTGCCGAGGGGGTCGGGTGTCGGCACCGGTCGGGATCCGATGGTTCCGACACGCTGGCGGGATGGCGCCGCTGAGTCTGGACGAGCCCTCGGGCCGGTACCTGTCGTTCGCCGAGCGTGAGGAGATTGCACTGCTCAAAGCTCAGGACAAGAGCGTGCGTGAGATCGCCCGCACGATCGGGCGAGCTCCGGGAACGATCTCTCGCGAACTGCGTCGCAACGCCGCGACCAGGAGCGGCAAGCCGGTCTACCGCGCTGTGGTAGCCCAGTGGAAGGCGCAGCAGGCCGCGAAGCGCCCAAAGACGGCGAAGCTCGTGGACAACGACCGTTTGCGTGAGTATGTGCAGGACCGGCTCGCCGGTGACATCCGTCGGCCCGACGGCACGATCGTTTCAGGTCCTGCGACGGCGCCGTGGAAGGGACTGAACAAGCCCCGCCGCCAGGACAGGCGGTGGTCGACGGCATGGAGCCCGGAGCAGATCGCGCGCCGGCTGCGGGTCGACTTCCCTGATGATGAGTCCATGCGCATCAGCCACGAGGCGATCTACCAGTCGCTGTTCATCGAGGGCCGGGGCGCGCTCAAGCGCGAGCTGGTCACGTGTCTGCGCACGGGCCGTGCGCTGCGGGAGCCAAGGACGCGGTCCCGAAACAAGCGGCAGGGCCACGTCACCGCTGACGTCGTTTTGAGTGAGCGCCCGGCCGAGGCCGACGACCGTGCTGTCCCTGGCCATTGGGAGGGCGACCTGATCATTGGGACGGGTAGGTCCGCGATCGGCACGCTCGTCGAGCGCAGCAGCAGGTCCACGCTCTTGGTCCATTTGCCACGGCTGGATGGCTGGGGCGAGGAACCGTATGTGAAGAACGGGCCATCGCTCGGCGGATACGGGGCCGTCGCGATGAACGCGGCACTGACGGAGTCGATGACCAAGTTGCCCGAGCAGCTACGGAAGACCCTCATCTGGGACCGCGGTAAGGAGCTCTCCGGTCACGCCCAGTTCGCCATGGAGAGCGGGACGCGGGTGTTCTTTGCTGACCCCCACTCGCCCTGGCAGCGACCGACGAACGAGAATACCAACGGGCTCCTGCGACAGTACTTCCCGAAAGGCACGGACCTGTCTCGGTGGTCCGCCGAAGACCTCGAAGCCGTCGCATACGCACTCAATAGCCGGCCCCGCAAGATCCTCGGGTGGAAGACACCCGCCGAAGTCTTCGAAGAGCAACTACGCTCACTTCAAAAACCCGGTGTTGCATCGATCGGTTGAACTCGCCCAGTTCCGGTCCCGGAAACTCGTCCGGCACCGCATGGCCGGATCGATAGGGAGGGTCGGGGCGGCAGGCGACAACGCGGCCATGGAGTTCTTCTTCAGCCTGCTGCAGAAGAACGTACTCGACCGCCGCACGTGGAGCACCCGCCAGGAACTGCGGATCGCGATCGTCACCTGGATCGAGAGGACCTACCACCGCCGCCGCAGGCAAGCCGCACTCGGCCGGCCGTCGAATTCGAGACCGTCATGACGACACCGGCCCTCCATGCCGCGTGACCGAACCTGTCACCCAAACCTGCATCAGACCCTAAGAGCCCGTTGTTCTATCGATCGCCGGGCGTTTGGGTTCGAACAGGGTTCTGGGTTGGGTGATGTTCGGATGGTCCGGGCATGAAGGCAGGGCCTCTTGGTAGCTCGGGGGTGCGACCCCATCCGAGCAGCTCCAGGAGACCCTGTTGCCGCAGTTTCCCTCGTCCGCGCCCGCCGCGTCCAACCCCGCCGTCCCATCGTGTGACTGCCTCGCGCACGCGTACGGCAATGCCGCCGATCACGGCCAGCGGGTTCCCCGGTATCCGTCGGACATGTCGGATGCGGAGTGGGCGGCTATCCGTCCGCTGTTGCCGGTTCCGGCGTGGCTGGAGGGCCGGGGCGCGCAGCCGGAGAGCTACTGCCACCGCCAGATACTCGACGCGGTCCGCTACCTCCTCGACAACGGCATCAAGTGGCGTGCGATCCCGGCTGACTTCCCCGTCTGGGACCGTGTTTACGCGTTCTTCCGCCGCTGGCACCGCCAGGGCCTGATCACCGAGTTCCACGATCGACTCAGGTCCCGGGTCCGTCGGCTGGAAGGCCGGCAGGCCGAGCCGACGGCCGCGATCATCGACTCGCAGTCCCTGCGGGCCGCCGACACCGTCGGCGCCGCCTCACGCGGCTGGGACGCGGGCAAGAAGGTCGGCGGACGCAAACGCCACCTGGCCGTGGACTGCACCGGCCTACTCCTGGCCGTGACGGTCACCCCGGCATCGGTGCAGGACCGCGACGCGGCCACGCCGCTGCTCGAACGAATCCACGAACTGCACCGCAAAATCGCTGTGGTGTGGGCCGACAGCGGTTACGCCGGCCAACTCGTCGACTGGGCCAAGAACGCTCTCCACCTCGCACTGACCATCGTCAGACGCGGCGACGGCCAGAAAGGGTTCGTGATCCTGCCCCGACGCTGGGTCGTCGAACGGACACTGGCCTGGCTGATGCATCGCCGCCGCCTGGTCCGCGACTACGAACGCCTGCCTGCCACCCACGAGACGATGGTCATCTGGTCCATGACCATGATCATGGGACGCCGCCTCGCCCGCAGAACCCCGCCCTCACGCAACAGCCGCGGACTGTGACCCGGCAGCCACGGTGAACAGCCCGGGCTATTCCTCCACTGCCCACCCACGTCCCACCAGCCGCTTCGCCATCGACCTCACACACTCGATCTTCGCCGGAACCAGTTCCCGCCCCAGGGCCGCGGTCAGCGCCTTGGCCCGCACCCCACCGTCGGCCGTTCCCGACTCCAGCACGGCCACGATCCGCTGATACTCCTCCGGCAGCACACGGGCCGAGAGTCCCTCGCGATGGCGCGGCACCACCATGACGCCAGGCGGAACCGGATCCGCGAAGGCCACCGACGTGTCCTGCCCCGCAGCGACCGGGCCGTTCAAGACCTCGGCCACCGTCTCCCGCGCAATGACAAGCCGCTCCAGACAGCCTTCCGCCTCCCCGAGCTCGCCCAGGATCCGGTCGGCCTCCTCCCGCAGCCGCTCGATCCGCTCACGAGCAGCCTTTTCCTTCGCTTCCAGCAGACCCAGCACCGACGCCATCAGCCACCCCGCACGCTCAACGAGAAACAGGACGCTCCATCCCTGCCCTCGACTGAACGACACCTACTCCCACCAGCGGAAACTCAACAATCACGTTCGGAACAACAACGGGCTCTAACGAGTTGCTACGGCTTGCGAACGGCCATCAGATTGGCACTGACGGTGATGCGTCCGAGCGCGTCCGCCCGTTCCGGCCTTCGAGGTTGGGCCGATAACAGAGTCCCGACGGCCCCCAATCCTCAGCCCTCCATGGGCAGGAACAGAATAGGCCCCATGAAAGACGGATCGGACTGGCCGACGGACAAAATGACCGCGCTCCGACTCGGAAGGAGGCTAGTTGCGGAAATCCAGGCATCGCGGCCCGATCGCCGCGCCTTCGTGGACATTCGTTCAGCACGGAGTGAGCTTGATGTCCAGGCTCGGGACGAGGGCTGGGTTCGCAGCGACGTGGGACGTAGCTTTCGGCTGGAGCATTGGGAGTACGACCAAGCGCGCATGGATGGCTTCGACTACGACATCGGTGCAGCCCTCATCGGATCCGTCGACGTCCCGAGTGAGTCTGAGCTGAGCACCGTACTCAAGGGATGGGGCGTCCACCCCGGTCTCTTCGTCTATCCCTGGGAAAGTGATGATCCCAGGTAGTGGGAGATGGATGTACTTCCAGTAGAGCAGGGGAACATACTGATGGAAGAACGTGCAGATGTGGCCGGGATGCTGGCTGAGGAGAGCGCGGCCAACGGTCTCGTAACCGGGCCGGCATCGGTGGAGTCTGCGGTCTCCGCGTCCGGAATCGCATTGCACGGATTCCGCGTTGACTGCAGCTCCGTCCGGTCCGCATGGGCTTGGTGGCGGACGCAGCGTGACCGCACGGGCCTGATTCCCTTCGTGACCGCACAGGGGCCGCGAGCCATGGTCGAGGACGACGGCGGTGAGCGACCGTGGTCCGGGGGGAGCAGGGAGCTCCTTCGCACGGCCCTGCAGGCCAAGCCGTCGGAGGTGATGGCTGAGTTGGTGGCCGCACGGTTGCGGGAGATGGTCGATATTTATCTTCCCCCGCGGACTGAGGCCGACAGGACAGAGATCGAAGAGTGCGAACAGTTCCTCGATCCGGTGGTGCTCGAGGCAGAGCTCGCTCTCCGGCCCGAACCAGCGCCGGAAGCTGAGCGACGGACTCGGCGGGAGGAGGGACACCTGTGGCTGAACTTCGTCCAGGCGAAGGCCGGCCACGAACTTCCCGCGCTCTTCCCCGCACTGTTACGGACGGCGAACTGGTCGGGGCATCCGGACCGGCAGCTGCTGCCCGCCGATCACGTCGCCGTGCTCCGCCATTGGCATGAGCGGTACGGGGCAGAGTTCCGCTACGCGGACTCGTCGACGCTGGAACTGGTCGTCAGCCGCCCGCCCCGCGCTCTCCATGAGATCGCCAAGATCGGAGTGGAACAGTACGTGTACTGCCCCGATCTCGGTGACCCAGTGATCGCTAGCGATCAGTTACGGGGATCTGTATGGACGTTTTGGTGGGACTGACGGCCAACTCGCCACGGAATGAATGAGGCCGGTGCCCTCACCTCTTCTTGTGAGGGCGTTCGCGGTTCCTGGCCAGGTCAGGCGGCTAGGAAGGCTGTATGCGTCACATGCAGGTTGCTCCGGCTTGCGAAGGCGGTGCGGTAGGCGGTGACTCCGACCACGGCCAGCCACTGGGGGCGCAGGAGTTCCACCTTGGCCGTCAGGATGCGGCCGCCCTCGCGGAACTCCTCGGCGCTCAGCTCGTCGGCGCGGGCCGTGGCACGGGCGACGACGTTGGTGATGCCGAGGCGGTACGTCGGCAACTCGTCCTGTTCATCGGGGGACAGGAGGCGCGGGGTGAATCCCGAGAGGTGGAGGACCGGCCAGAAGCGGTTGCCGGGGCGGGCGAAGTGGTGGCCCGTCGCGGCGGAGAGGAGGCCCGGGTTGATGCCGCAGAAGAGGACGCGAAGACCGCCCGCGACCACGTCCGGGAGGACGCGGTCGCGGGCGGCGGTCAGCTCTTCGGGGGTCAGAGGATCGACCCGGGGGTGTAGCCCGCGGCCTCGGGGTGCTCCTTGGTGATCTCCTCGATGCGTGAGATCACCGCGGCGACCTGGTCGCCCGCCGCGCCGGTGAAGGACAGCTTGTCGGCCATCAGGGCGTCCAGCTGGGCCCGGTCCAACGGCATCCGCTCGTCGGCGGCCAGCTTGTCCAGCAGCTCGTTGCGCTCGGCGCCCTGCTCGCGCATGGCGAGGGCGGAGGCCACCGCGTGCTCCTTGATGACCTCGTGGGCGGACTCGCGGCCCACCCCGGCCCGCACGGCGCCCATCAGGACCTTGGTGGTGGCGAGGAAGGGGAGGTAGCGGTCCAGCTCGCGGGCCACGACGGCGGGGAAGGCGCCGAACTCGTCGAGGACCGTCAGGAAGGTCTCCATCAGGCCGTCGAGGGCGAAGAACGCGTCGGGCAGCGCGACCCGGCGGACCACGGAGCAGGAGACGTCGCCCTCGTTCCACTGGTCGCCGGCCAGCTCGCCGGTCATCGACGCGTAGCCGCGCAGGATGACCATGAGGCCGTTCACGCGCTCGCAGGAGCGGGTGTTCATCTTGTGCGGCATCGCGGAGGAGCCGACCTGGCCGGGCTTGAAGCCCTCGGTGACCAGCTCGTGGCCGGCCATCAGGCGGATCGTCTTGGCGATGGACGAGGGCGCCGCGGCCAGCTGGACCAGGGCGGTGACCACGTCGTAGTCGAGCGAGCGCGGGTAGACCTGGCCGACCGAGGTGAAGGCCTGGCCGAAGCCCAGGTGGGCCGCGATCCGCTGCTCCAGGTCGGCCAGCTTCGCGGCGTCGCCGCCCAGCAGGTCGAGCATGTCCTGCGCGGTGCCGACGGGGCCCTTGATGCCGCGGAGCGGGTAGCGGGTCAGCAGGTCGTCCAGGCGGCCGTATGCGACCAGCAGCTCGTCGGCCGCGGTGGCGAAGCGCTTGCCCAGGGTGGTCGCCTGAGCGGCGACGTTGTGCGAGCGGCCGGCCATGACCAGCTCGGCGTGCTCGCCGGCCAGCTTGCCGAGGCGGGCGAGGACGGCGACCGTGCGGTCCCGGGCCAGTTCCAGCGAGAGCCGGATCTGGAGCTGCTCGACGTTCTCGGTGAGGTCGCGGGAGGTCATGCCCTTGTGGACGTGCTCGTGGCCGGCGAGGGCGTTGAACTCCTCGATGCGGGCCTTCACGTCGTGCCGGGTGACCTTCTCGCGCTCGGCGATCGAGGCGAGGTCGACGGTCTCGAGGACGCGCTCGTAGTCGGCGAGGGCCGCGTCGGGGACCTCGATGCCGAGATCCTTCTGGGCGCGGAGCACGGCGAGCCACAGCCGCCGCTCCAGCGTCACCTTGTACTCGGGGGACCACAGGACGGCGAGCTCCGCGGAGGCGTAGCGGCCGGCCAGGACATTGGGGATGCGGGGCTTGGCTGTCACGTGTAGGGATTCTACTTGGGCCTCGGCTGTGCGTTTACGCAGGTAGGGGACCCGCCCGGGATTGTGCCTTGCTACGAGAGCGGATGGGGGCGGTCTGGGGGTGGGCCGGCGGTGCGCAAGCGGCGTGCAGGCGGTGCGCAGGGGCGCCCGCGGGCCGGGCGGGCTATATGAGCCGTTCGCCCGCAGGGGCCTCGTGCGGCAGCAGTTCCGGGCGCTTGGCGGGGCGGCCGTCCCCGCTGGAGCGGCCCGTCAGGCGGCGGCCGACCCAGGGGAGCAGGTGCTGCCGGGCGAAGCTGAGGTCCTGCGAGCGGCGCGCGGCCCAGCCGGGAGGCGGGGTGGGCGGCAGTTCGGCGCTCCAGTCCGCCTCGGGAGGCAGGCCCAGAGTCTGCCAGACCGCCTCCGCGACCCTGCGGTGGCCTTCGGCCGTCAGGTGCAGCCGGTCCACGTCCCACATCCGCGGATCGCCGAGCGCGGAGGACCCGTACAGGTCGACCACGAGGGCGCCGTGTCGCGCGGCGAGCTCCTCGATGATGACGAAGAGCTCCTCCATGCGCGGGCGGAAGCGTTCCATCACGGGGCCGTTGCGGCCCGGTGAGCGCATCAGGACCAGCGTCCCGCAGGAGGGTGCCAGCAGGCCGACGGCCTCCTCCAGGTGCCCGCGCACCCGGCCCATGTCCACTTTGGGGCGCAGGGTGTCGTTCAGCCCGCCGACCAGGGTCACCACATCGGCGCCCATCTCGGCGGCCGCGGGCGCCTGCTCACCGGCGATCTGCCCGATCAGCTTGCCGCGGACCGCGAGGTTCGCGTAGCGGAAGCCCGGCTCGCGGGCGGCGAGGCGGTCGGCGAGCAGATCGGCCCAGCCCCGGTAGGAGCCGTCGGGGAGCAGGTCCGACATGCCCTCGGTGAAGGAGTCGCCGACCGCGACGAAACTGGTGTAACGCACATTCATCTCCATGGCGGGAGCGATGCTACCGCGCGGTACGCCCGTCCCGCAGGCGGGGCCGGGGTACCGCGCGGCACGCCGCGCTCCGTCCGCTACGGCGAGGCCGGGCGGCCGAACAGCTCCCGCAGCACGTCCTCCATCGTGACCAGGCCCGTCATGACCCCGCCCGGCCCCAGCACCGCCGCCAGGTGCGTACGGCTGCGCCGCATCGCGGTCAGCACGTCGTCCAGCGGGGTCTCCGCCCTGACCTGCGCGATCGGCCGCAGCGCGGTGACCGGGAACGGTTCGTCCCGCTCCGCCGCGTCCAGCGCGTCCTTGACGTGCAGGTACCCCAGGATCCGGCGCTGGGCGTCGATCATCGGGAACCGGGAGTACCCCGACTCCGCCGACAGCCGCTCCAGTCCGGCCGGCGTGATGCCCTCGCGGGCCGGAACCACCCGGTCCGCCGGCAGCACCACATCGGTCACCGGTCGCCGCCCCAGTTCCAGGGCGTCGTGCAGCCGCTCGCTCGCGCGGTCGTCGATGAGTCCCGCGTCGCTGGAGTCCTTGACGATCCGAGCCAGCTCGTCGTCCGAGAACGTCGCCGCGACCTCGTCCTTGACCTCCACCCGCAGCAGGCGCAGCAGGGCGTTGGCGAAGGCGTTGATCGCGAAGATCACCGGCTTCAGCCCCCGGGTCAGGGTCACCAGCGGCGGTCCCAGCAGCAGGGCGGTCCGCACCGGTTCGGCCAGTGCCACGTTCTTTGGCACCATCTCGCCGAAGAGCATGTGCAGGTAGGTGGCCAGGGCCAGCGCCACCACGAAGGAGATCGCGTGGGTCAGCCCGGACGGAACCCCGAAGAAGTCGAACACCGGGGTCAGCAGGTGGGCGATGGCGGGCTCGGCCACCACGCCCAGCACCAGGGTGCACAGCGTGATGCCGAGCTGGGCCGCCGCCATGAGCGCCGACACGTGCTGCAGGCCCCACAGCACGGCGCGCGCCCTGCGGTCGCCCTGCTCGGCGTACGGCTCGATCTGGCTGCGCCGCACGGAGATCATGGCGAACTCCGCGCCGACGAAGAAGGCGTTGACGACCAGGGTCGCCAGACCGATCAGCAACTGGACGGCGGTCATCGGGCCTCCTCCGCACCATCACCGGGAGCCGGTTCGACCGGCGCGTGCAGCAGCACCCGCGCGGCCCGCCGCCCACTCGCGTCCACCACGTCCAGGCGCCAGCCGTCGAGCTCCAGGCTGTCGCCGGCCATCGGGATCCGCCCCAGCTCGGTCGCTATCAGACCGGCCAGCGTCTCGTACGGGCCGTTCGGCACGCGCAGCCCGATCCGCTGGAGCTGGTCGGTGCGCGCGGAGCCGTCCGCGGAGAACAGGGCGCGCCCGGAGGCGTCCTCGCCGGCCGGGGCCAGGTCGGGGGTCTCGTGCGGGTCGTGCTCGTCGCGGACCTCGCCGACGACCTCCTCGACGATGTCCTCCAGGGTGGCCACACCGGCCGTGCCGCCGTACTCGTCGATGACCACGGCCATCGTCTGCTTCCCGGACAGCCGGTCCAGCAGCCGGTCCACGGTCAGCGACTCCGGTACGAGGAGGGGTTCGCGCAGCAGCGAGGACACGGGGTGGTTGTGGCGCTCCTCGGCGGGCAGCGCCAGTACGTCCTTGATGTGGACGGTGCCGACGACGCTGTCGAGGTTGCCCCGGTAGACGGGGAAGCGTGACAGTCCGGTGGCCAGCGTCGCGTTCGCCACGTCCTCGGCGGTGGTCTGCAGCTCCAGGGCGGTGACCTGGACCCGCGGGGTCATGACGTTCTCCGCGGTCAGGTCGGCGAGGTTCAAGGTCCGCATGAACAGTTCCGCCGTGTCCTCCTCCAGGGCGCCCTCCTTCGCGGAGTGCCGGGCCAGCGCCGCCAGCTCCTGCGGGGTGCGCGCCGAGGCGAGCTCCTCCGCGGGCTCCATGCCGAACCGGCGGACCATGTGGTTCGCCGTGGTGTTCAGATGGCTGATGAGGGGCCTGAAGGCGCGGCTGAAGACCCGCTGCGCGGTGGCGACCCGCTTGGCCACGGCCAGCGGTGAGGAGATCGCCCAGTTCTTGGGGACGAGCTCGCCCACGACCATCAGGACGACGGTCGACAGCACGGTGCTGAGGACCAGGGCGGTGGAGGACGCGGCTCCGGCGGACAGTCCCACGGCCTCGAAGGGACCCTTGAGGAGGGTGGCGATCGAGGGCTTGGAGATCATGCCGATGACCAGGCCGGTCACCGTGATGCCGAGCTGGGCGCCGGAGAGCTGGAACGTCAGGCTGCGGACCGCGGACAGGGCGCTGTCGGCGCCGCGCTCGCCGCGCTCGACGGCCCGTTCCAGTTCGCTGCGCTCGATGGTGGTCAGCGAGAACTCGGCCGCGACGAAGACTCCGCAGGCAAGGCAGAGCAGCAGCGCCACGACGAGCAGGAGCACTTCGGTCATCGGTCCTTCACCTCCGTCCCATGATCAGCCAGGAGGAGGGGTGTCGCGCGCTGTCGCGAACGGGAAGGGAAGGGGACTGGGAGGCTCGCCCATGGACGGACGCTCACACCTTTCGTTCGAGGAGGGGAGGGGGTCGGCTCCTCCAGGGTAAAGGAAAGGCAAAGTGAGTGGATCGTTCCTTCGGTGGATCCGCTCGGCCCGGACGGGGCCGTTTGGGAACGATCTTCGCATCGAACCCGCGCCGGCGTCCGGGGGACGTGCGCCCGCCCGGCGCGGGCCCGTACGCGGTACGTCTCGGGGGACGGAAGTCGGTGGCGGGCCACCGGCCGGTCGTGCTTGGCTCCCGGGCATGACCGATCTGCACATACGGGCCGCGGTGCCGGCCGATGCCGAGACCGTGCTCGCCTTCTGGACGGAAGCGGCGGAGGGCACGTCGATCACGGACGACGCGGACGGCGTGACCCGGCTCGTCACCCGTGATCCCGAGGCGCTGATCCTCGCGGAATGCGACGGGGTCCTGGTCGGGTCGGTGATCGCCGGCTGGGACGGCTGGCGGGCGTCCCTGTACCGGCTCGCCGTACTGCCGTCCCGTCGGCGCCAGGGGATCGCCACGGCGCTCCTGGAGGCGGCCGAACGGCGCTTCGTCGCCGTCGGGGGCCGTCGGGGCGACGCGATGGTCCTCGAAGCGAACGAACGGGCGCAGCGGGCGTGGGCCGCGGCCGGCTACCACCGCGAGGACCACTGGAGGCGCTGGGTCAAGCCGCTGGTGGAGACGGCGTGACGGCGCGCACCGGCACCGGGGCGCGCCTCGCTCTCCTCCTCCTCGCCGCCGCCGTGCTCGCGCTGACCGGCTGCGGTACGCGGTCCGCGGGGGCCGGGGACCCGGAGCAGCCTCCGGGGCCGTCCGCGGCTCCGTCCGTGGACTACGCGGCCCGGGCGGCCGCGGCCGTCGCCCGCCGACGAGCTGTTCCCCGAGATCGCGGCGCGGTGCTCGGACGTGGGTAAGGGCGGCGGAGCGAGCCCCCAGGCCGCCTCGGGAGAGCTGCCCGAGGACCCCGAGGCGCGGAAGTACGCGGAGAACCACGCCTACAAGAAGCAGGCACGGCTCACCCCCGAGGCCGCGTGCCGGGGCGACGCGCACGCCGCACGGATCGAGGCGGCGGTGGTGGGCGGCCCCGGGGGGAAGGGCGCGCCGCACACGGCGGAGGAGGTGCACGCGGTCCTGACCGGGCTCGGGTACGGGTTCGACGGCGGGGGTGTGTACGGATCCGGGGCGGCGAACGTCTCGTTCGTCCTGTCGGTCCCCGAGAGCGGCCCGTGCGTGACGGGCCGGCTGGGCCCGCCGGTGACCGTGGAGGCCCACGGAATGTACGTCGAGGGCGGCTGCCTGGAGCCCCGCGGAGGCCACTGACCCCAGGCCGTCTCCCCGCAGGGCGGTCGGCCTGACACCACGGCCGAAGCCCTCGTCTCACGTCGCGTCGGCATTGACCGTGGCGCTGTGCCTGGCCAGGGCGAGTACTCCGGCGCAGATCAGCGACAGGCCCAGCAGCTGTGGCAGCAGCCACCAGTGGGTCCGCAGGTGTTCCTCGTACAGCAGTACTCCCAGGGCGACGCTGACGCCGGCGTCGCCGAGCGTCAGCGCGGGCTGCGAGGCGACCAGCGGGCCGCCCTGCATGGCGTGTTCGAGGAGCAGCAGGGCGCAGATGCCGGCCGCGGCGAAGGCGTAGGTCTCCCAGGTGCGCAGGAAGGCGCCGATGCCGCCCTCGTCGAGTACGTGCACGGCCGACTTCATCAGCGCCGCGGTCAGCGCGTAACAGACGGCGGTGGCAGCGCCGAGGCAGCCGGCCCGCATCCGGCCGGGCGGCCGCCGCAGGCCGGCCCCGGCGAGCACCGCCACCGCCACGGCGCACGCGGCCAGGGCCAGGACCCACCGGTCGAGCGGAACATCCGTACGGTTCCCCGTGGGTGAGGCGGCCGCCAGCACGATCCCGAGCCCGGCCACCACGCCTCCCACGGCGAGCCACAACGGCCCCGGCATCCGGGTCCGCGTCACCAGCGAGGCGATCAGGAGCGCGAGCGGCAGTTCCAGGACGAACAGGGGCTGTACGAGGGCCAGCGCGCCCGTGGCCAGCGCCACGGCCTGCCCGACACCGGCCGCGATCACCGCCAGGATGCCGCCGAGCCAGAGCGGCTGCCGCAGCAGGTCGAGCACCAGCCCGAAGCGGAATCCGTCGCTCTGCGGCACGATGAGCGCCGCCCGCCGCTGGAGCACGGTCGCGAGCGCGTTGCTGAGCGCCGCGAACAGCGCGAAGAGGACCGGCACGAGGAAGCCCACTCCCCGATACTCATCCGCCGCGCCGCGACTCCCCACCACGACACCGCCCGGCATCCGCCCGGCACCGCCCGTTCCCCCGTCCGGCTCACGGACCGGGTCAGCCGGAGGGCGCCGACCAGGTGCCGTGGAGGGGGGCGGCGAGCCAGCCGGGCGCCGAGGTGCGGAAGGCGGCCGGGGCGAGGCCGCCCGCGCCGGCCGGGACCGAGCCGAGGAGGGGGAGTCCGGAGACCGAGGGCAGGTCGGCCAGGTTGCAGCGGGACGCCAGGTCGGGTTCGGCCGGCCAACTGCCGATCACCACGCCCGGGGAGGTCAGGCCGCGGGTCCGGAGGGCTTCCGCCGTGAGGGCGGTGGAGTTGAGGGTGCCGAGTCCCGCCGGAGCCACGATCAGCACCGGAGCGCCGAGCAGCCGGGCCGCGTCCGCCAGGGTGTGGCCGGACTCGTCGAAGCGGACCAGGAGGCCGCCCGCGCCCTCGACCAGGACCAGGTCGTGGGAGAGGGCGAGCCCGCGGGCCGCCTCCGCGATCCGCTCCGGGGAGACCGTCGGGAGACCCGCGCGCCGGGCCGCCGTGTCCGGTGCCAGCGGCTCCGGGTAGCGGGCCAGTTCCACCGTGGTGACGGCGGAGCCCGCCAGCCGGCCGACTTCCGCCGCGTCGCCGGGCTCGTCCGGGCCGACGCCCGTCTGGGCCGGCTTCAGCACGGCCACCGAGAGGCCCGCCGCGAGCGCGGCCGCCGCGACGGCCGAGGTGACGACCGTCTTGCCGATCTCGGTCCCCGTCCCGGAGACCACCAGCACCGCCATGTCAGGCCTCCTTCGCGGCCGCGACCACGGCCCGGCAGATGCGGGCCACGTCGGCGTCGCCCGTCACGAACGGCGGCATCGTGTAGATCAGGTCCCGGAACGGGCGCAGCCAGACGCCCTCCCGGACCGCCGCCGCCGTGGCGCGGCCCATGTCGACGGGGTGGTCGAGCTGGATGACGCCGATCGCGCCCAGGACCCGTACCTCACGGACTCCCGGCAGGTCCGCGGCCGGGGCCAGGCCCTCCAGCAGGGCCGCCTCGATGCGCTTGACCTCGCCCTGCCAGTCCTGCCCGAGCAGCAGGTCGATGGAGGCCAGGGCCACCGAGGCGGCCAGCGGGTTGCCCATGAAGGTCGGCCCGTGGGCCAGGACCGGGACCTCGCCCTGCGAGATCCCGTCCGCGACCCGCTCCGTGCAGAGCGTCGCGGCCAGGGTGAGGTAACCGCCGGTCAGCGCCTTGCCGAGGCACATCACGTCCGGGGTGATCCCGGCGTGGTCCGCCGCGAACAGTGCGCCCGTGCGGCCGAAGCCCGTGGCGATCTCGTCCAGGATCAGCAGCACGTCGAACTCGTCGCACAGCTCCCGCAGCACCCGCAGGTAGCCCGGGTTGTGGAAGCGCATGCCGCCCGCGCCCTGGACCACCGGCTCCACGATCACGGCTGCCAGTTCGTCCCGGTGCGCGGAGAACAGGGAGCGCAGGTGGGCGGCGTAGGACTCGTCCACGGGAGAGTCGAAGCCGCTCGGCGGGGCGTCCGCGAAGAGCTGGCGCGGGAGGATGCCCGACCACAGCTCGTGCATGCCGCCCTCGGGATCGCAGACGGCCATCGGCTGCCAGGTGTCCCCGTGGTAGCCGCCCCGCCAGGTGAGGAGGCGGCTCTTCCCGGGGCGCCCCACCGAACGCCAGTACTGGAGGCACATCTTCACCGCGACCTCGACCGAGACCGAGCCCGAGTCGGCGAGGAAGACGTGCTCCAGGCCGGCCGGGGTGAGCTCGACGAGCCTCGCGGCCAGCCGGACGGCGGGCTCGTGGGTGAGCCCGCCGAACATCACGTGCGACATCCGGCCGAGCTGGCCGGTGACGGCCTCGTTCAGCGCCGGATGGTTGTACCCGTGGATCGCCGACCACCAGGAGGACATGCCGTCGACCAGCTCGTCGTGCCCCTGCGACGGCTCGGCCAGCCGGAGGCGGACCCCCGAGGCGGAGGCGACGACGAGCGGCTCCTGCCGCCCGGGCATCGGGCCGTACGGGTGCCAGACGTGCTGCCGGTCCAGCGCGAGCAGTTCGGCGGCCGGCAGCGCGTCGGGCGAGTGGTACGAGTGGTGCGCGTGGTGCTGGTCAGGCATTGGGGGCGAGATCCGTTCCCGCACCGCGACGGCGTACCGCCACCAGACCGGGCCGGACCTCGCCCGCTTCCGCCTGAGCCGGTACGGGTCCCTCCGCCGGAGCCGCTACGGGGGCCGCTACGGGGGCCTCGTGCCCGGCGTGCCCCGAGCAGCCGCCGCACGCCGAGCCGCAGCCGGCCTCGTCCGCGGTGGCGGAGGAGCCGCAGCCCGAGACACCGGAGCCCGAGACACCGGAGCCCGAGACACCGGAGCCCGAGGCACCGGAGCCCTTCGAACCACAGCCCCCGGTGGCCGCCGCCGCGACGTCGGAGCGGTGCGCGGGAAGGGTCGTCGTGCTGGCGCCCTCCACCTCGAAACCGGCGTCCGCGATCATGTCGAGGTCGGCCTGTCCTGCCTGGCCCTCACTGGTCAGGTAGTCGCCCAGGAAGATCGAGTTCGCCACGTGCAGCGCCAGCGGCTGCAGGGTGCGCAGGTGCACCTCGCGGCCGCCCGCGATGCGGACCTCGACGTCGGGGCAGACGAAGCGGACCATCGCGAGGATGCGCAGGGCGCGCTGCGGGGTGAGGTTCCACTCCTTGGCGAGCGGGGTGCCCTCGAAGGGGATCAGGAAGTTGACCGGGACCGAGTCACTGTCGAGCTCGCGCAGCGCGTAGACGACGTCGACGAGGTCCTCGTCGCTCTCGCCCATGCCCGCGATCAGGCCCGAGCAGGCCGACAGGCCGGCGGCGTGCGCCTTCTGCACCGTGTCGACCCGGTCCGCGTAGGTGTGGGTCTTGGTGATCTGGCCGTACGTGGCCTCGGAGGTGTTGAGGTTGTGGTTGTAGGCATCCGCACCCGCGTCCTTCAGGCGCTCGGCCTGGCCGTCCGACAGCAGGCCGAGGCAGGCGCACACCTCGACGCCCTCGTTCTGCTCCTTGATCGCCGCGATCGTCTTGCCGACACGGTCCACGTCGCGGTCCGTCGGACCGCGCCCGCTCGCCACCAGGCACACCCGCTTGGCCCCGCCGGCGACGCCCGCGGCCGCGGCCTGGGAGGCCTCGTCGGGCTTCAGCCACGTGTACTTGAGGATCTCGGCCTTCGATCCCAGGCGCTGGGAACAGTACGAGCAGTCCTCGGGGCAGAGCCCCGACTTCAGGTTGACCAGGTAGTTCAGCTTGACCCGGCGCCCGAACCACTGTCGGCGCACCTTGCCGGCCGCGGCCACCACGTCGAGCAGTTCGTCGTCAGAGGTCGCCAGCACGGCGAGTGCCTCTTCGCGGGTCGGCAGCTCACGCCGCAGCCCCTTGTCCACGAGGGTGTTCAGCAGGTCCATGATGCCGATCCTGTCCCACCCGGGTACTCCCGGCCAAGGAGAGATCGAACAACATGGCCGGAAGAGAGTGTGTGTATCGCCACACCTGACGCACGGGTCACGGGCGGTTAGGGTCGGGCAGGTCTGTGGACTGCCGACAAAAACGCGAGGACCGTCGATGCCCGACCAGCACACCCCCGCCCCGGTGGACGTCTTCTCCTGGATCGACGAAGCGGAGCGGGCCAGGGAGCAGGCCGGACTCGTCCGGACGCTGCGTCCGCGTCCGGCGTCCTCCCCGCTCCTGGACCTCGCGAGCAACGACTACCTCGGTCTGTCCCGGCACCCGGAGACCGTACGGGGCGCGCGCGAGGCGGCCGAGCGCTGGGGCGCGGGGGCCACCGGATCGCGCCTCGTCACCGGCACCACCGAACTGCACGCCGAGCTGGAGCGGGAACTGGCCGCCTTCTGCGGGTTCGAGGCGGCGCTGGTGCTCTCCTCCGGATACGCGGCCAATCTGGCCGCCGTCACCGCGCTCAGCGACCGGGGCACCCTGGTGGTCTCGGACGCGGGCAACCACGCCTCGATCGTGGACGGCTGCCGGCTGTCGCGCGCCGAGACCGCCGTCGTCCCGCACTCCGACCCGGACGCCGCCCGCAAGACGCTCGCCGCGCACCGGGGGCGGGCCCTGCTGGTCACCGACTCGGTGTTCTCGGTCGACGGGGACGCCGCCCCGCTCGCGGCCCACGCCGAGGCCTGCCGGGCGGAGGGCGCGGCCCTGCTCGTGGACGACGCGCACGGCCTCGGGGTGCTGGGCGAGGGCGGCCGCGGGGCGCTGCACGCCGCCGGGCTCGCGGGGGCTCCCGGGGTGGTCGCCACGCTGACCCTCTCGAAGTCCCTGGGCAGCCAGGGCGGTGCGGTGCTCGGCCCGGCCAAGGTGATCCGGCACCTGGTCAACACGGCGCGGACCTTCATCTTCGACACCGGACTGGCCCCGGCCGCGACGGGCGCCGCACTGGCCGCCCTGCGCCTGCTCCAGCGGGAACCGGAGCGCGCGGACCGCGCCCGCGCGGTGGCCGCCGAACTGTACGGGCGGCTCACCGCGTCCGGCCTGACCGCGGCCCGGCCGGACGCGGCCGTGGTGTCGGTACGGGCCCCGTCGGCTTCGGCGGCACTGCGCTGGGCCGCCGACTGCCGCGAGGCAGGTCTGTCCGTGGGGTGCTTCCGGCCGCCGTCGGTACCGGACGGCATCTCCCGGCTGCGACTGACCGCGCGCGCGGATCTCACGGGGGACGAGATCAGCCGTGCGGTGGAGACGATCCTGGGGACCGCTCCGGCCGGAGCCACGGACCGCTGAACGGAGCCGCTACCGGCGCTCCCGCGTTGCTACGCCTTGCCTGCGCCTTGCCTGTGTCCGGCCTGGGTCCGGCCTGGGTCCGGCCTACGTCTCCAGATCCGCACGAACGGAGACGAGGAAGCCGTTCCAGGCCGGCCCGGTGAAGAGCACGGCCGGGCCGTCCGTCCGCTTGGAGTCGCGGACGGCGAGCAGACCGCCTCCGAGGACGGCCGTTTCCACACAGTTGTTCATTCCGGTGCTGCGGCTGCTGCGCCGCCACCGTGCGCTGTTCAGAAGTCCGCCTGTGGATAAGGGGGTTGCGGACACGGGAGTGCCTCCTTACGCGTCGTCAGCGAGGGCGCTGATGAGATCCGACGAATCGCGGGGCGGGAGGGCGTGCGCCTGGATGGTGCGGAACGCGGCGCTGTACGCCTCAAGGTCTTCCTTCCGCTCCAGATAGAGGCTACTCGTCAAATGGTCGAGTACCACCACATCCAGATCGGCGATGTTCGGAAATGAGAAGATGACGAACGGTCCGGTCAGGCCGAGATGTCCCCCCACGCTGAACGGCAGTACCTGAAGCCGCACTTGGGGCAAACGCGCCACCTCCACCAGGTGCCTCAACTGTTCCTCCATCACCCCCGCCCCGCCGATCGTGCGCCGCAGCACCGCCTCGTCCAGGACGGCGCTCAGCTCCAGCGGCGGATCGGCCCGCAGGACGGACTGGCGCGCCAGCCGTACGTCGACCAGCGCGTCCACCTTCGGCTCCGGCAGCCCGCCCAGCGCGGCCCGGGTCACGGCGCGCGCGTACTCCGGGGTCTGCAGCAGCCCGGGCACCACCGACAGTTCGACGGTGCGGGCCGAACGGGCACCCGCCTCCAGGCTGATGAAGTCCCGGTACTCCTGCGGAAGCAGCCCCCGGTAGTCGTGCCACCACTGGCGGCCGCGTCCGGTGTCGGCGTCCGGGGCGGGGCCCGCCGCCGAGGCCGAGAGGGCCTCGAGCAGGGCGCGCTGCTGCGCGCTCACGACGTCTTGCCCGTAGACGTCGAGCAGCAGCCGGATGTCCTCCACCTTGACGCCGCTGCGACCCGTCTCGATACGGCTGATCTTCGACTGGTGCCATCCCGCCAGCCGGGCCGCCTCACCACTGGTGAGTCCGGTCCGGTCGCGAAGGGCACGCAGTTCCTCGCCGAGCTTGCGTCGGCGCACCGCGGGACCATGCTGCACACCCGCCTCCTTCCACCGGCACAGCTCGCACCAGTCTGCCGTCCAAATACGCTCTTCCGTAGCAGAGTTCACCGCATCGAGCGACAGATATATGCATATCTTGGGGGATCGGCGGAAACGGCGGGACGATGGGTGGCACTCTGGCGTCCAGCACAGATCCGGGGCGGCTTCGCCCCGGTGGGAAAGGGACCGTCGCCATGGCAGATCACCAGGAAGCATCCGTCACTCTGCCGAGCGATCCCGCCTCGGTCGCGGCCGCCCGCCGTTACGTCGCGGAGGTGCTGGGCGAGTGGGGACTGTCCGAGGGGACCGAGGCCGCCGACAGCATCCGGCTCATCGTCTCGGAACTGGCCACCAACGCGGTGCAGCACACCTTCGGCAAATCGCCGACCTTCACCGTGGACATCCGCCTGGAGCGCGAGGAGTGGCTCCGCATCGGGGTCACCGACAGCCACCCGCGCTGGCCCAAGCGGCTCCCGGCCGCCGTCCAGCAGGACAACGGCCGGGGGATGGTCATCATCCGCTGGCTCGCCGCCGAGGCGGGCGGCCGGCTCTCGGTCAGTCCGACCGAGGACGGCGGCAAGACCGTGTGGATCGCGCTGCCCTGGGTGGCCGCCGGAGCCCCGGCGAGGACGCGCACCGGTTGTTGAGGCCGGTCAGGCCCCGGCGCGCTCCGACACGCCGCGCTCGATGCACAGCTCGTTGCCCTCGGGGTCGGTCAGCGTGACCCAGCCGGTGCCGTCCTCCCTGCGGTGGTCGGCCTGGAGCTTCGCGCCGAGCGCGACGAGCCGCTCGACGTTCTCGTCGCGCGTGCCGGTGGTCGGCATGATGTCCAAGTGGACCCGGTTCTTGGCCGCCTTGGCCTCGGGCACCCGCACGAAGAGAATTCCGGGCACGCCGGGCTGCCCCGCGTCCAGCAGGATCTCGTCGTCCTCGGGCTCGTCGTCCGGGTGGATGGGGAAACCGGTGACCGCGGACCAGAACTGCGCCAGCGGGTAGGGCTCCTGGGCGTCGAACGTGATGTGGCGGACGGGGTTGACGAACATGCTGCTCCTGATCGGCGGGGCCGTATACGGATCCGGGCCTGGCGGCGCCCGGAGTTGAACCGGGTACCTGCTCGAAACGTGGGTTAACTCAGCGGAAAAGCGCGGCGCCTAGCGTGGCGGCCACGTTCCTTCCCGCCAATGATCACCCATGGGCCGGCAAAGCGGCGGTGGGCGGGACGGAAAGCCTTTCCCTGTGTTGGGCAAGACACGCTTGGCTCGGATATGTGCAGGTCAACAACGCGTTGGCGGCCCATAGGGTCGGCTCGGCGCGGTTTTGATCATGTCCCGAAAGCTTGGTGATTGCTGTGCAGCTGACCCCCCACGAGCAGGAGAGACTGCTCATCCACGTGGCCGCCGACGTGGCCGAGAGACGCAAGGCGCGGGGGGTGCTCCTCAACCATCCCGAGGTGATAGCCCTGATCACCGCACACATCCTCGAAGGGGCCCGCGACGGCCGGACGGTGGCCGAGCTGATGGCCTCCGGACGGACCGTGCTCTCCCGGGAGGAGGTCATGGAGGGGATACCCGAGATGATCCACGACGTCCAGGTCGAGGCGACCTTCCCGGACGGCACCAAGCTCGTCACCGTCCACGACCCCATCGTCTGAGAGCGGGTACCCGCATGATCCCCGGCGAAATCGCCTACGGGGACGGCCCGGTGCGCCTCAACGAAGGCCGCCCCGTCACCCGGCTCACCGTGCTCAACGCCGCCGACCGGCCCGTCCAGATCGGCTCGCACTACCACTTCGCCGAGGCCAACCCCGGCCTCGACTTCGACCGCCGCGCCGCCCACGGGCTGCGCCTAGACATCGCCGCCGGCACCGCGGTCCGCTTCGAGCCGGGCATCCCGGTCGCCGTGGCCCTCGTACCGCTGGCCGGACTGCGCACCGTGCCGGGACTGCGCGGGGAGACCGGAGGGCCCCTCGATGGCTGAGATATCGCGCCAGGTCTACGCCGACCTCTTCGGGCCCACCACGGGCGACCGCATCCGCCTCGCCGACACCGACCTCTTCGTCGAGATCGAGCAGGACCTCGGCGGCGGCCCCGGCCGGGCCGGCGACGAAGCCGTCTTCGGCGGCGGCAAGGTCATCCGCGAATCCATGGGCCAGGCCCGCACCACCCGCGCCGAAGGCGCCGCCGACACCGTCATCACCGGGGTGGTGATCCTCGACCACTGGGGCATCGTCAAGGCCGACGTCGGCATCCGCGACGGCCGGATCTGCGGCATCGGCAAGGCGGGCAACCCCGACACCATGGACGGCGTCGACCGCGCCCTGGTGATCGGCCCCGAGACCGAGATCATCGCCGGCAACGGCAAGATCCTCACCGCCGGCGCCGTCGACGCCCACGTGCACTTCATCTCCCCGACCGTGATCGAGGAGGCCCTCGCCTCCGGCATCACCACCCTCGTCGGCGGCGGCACCGGCCCCGCGGAGGGCACCAAGGCCACCACCGTCACCCCCGGACCCTGGCACCTGGCCCGGATGTTCGCCGCCCTGGAGGCCTACCCCGTCAACATCGGCCTGCTCGGCAAGGGCAACACCATGTCCCGCGAGGGCATGTACTCCCAACTGCGCGGCGGCGCCCTCGGCTTCAAGCTCCACGAGGACTGGGGGACCACCCCCGCCGTCATCGACGCCTGCCTCACCGTCTGCGAGGAGACCGGCGCCCAGGCGGCCATCCACACCGACACCCTCAACGAGGCCGGATTCGTCGCCGACACCCTCGCCGCCATCGGCGGGCGGACCATCCACTCGTACCACACCGAAGGCGCCGGCGGCGGGCACGCCCCCGACATCATCACCGTGGTCTCCGAGCCGAACATCCTGCCCAGCTCCACCAATCCGACCCGGCCGCACACCGTCAACACCGTCGAGGAACACCTCGACATGCTGATGGTCTGCCACCACCTCAACCCCGCCGTCCCCGAGGACCTGGCCTTCGCCGAGTCCCGGATCCGGCCCTCCACCATCGCCGCCGAGGACGTCCTGCACGACCTCGGAGCCATCTCGATCATCTCCTCCGACTCCCAGGCCATGGGCCGCGTGGGCGAGGTCGTCCTGCGCACCTGGCAGACGGCCCACGTGATGAAGAAGCGGCGCGGCTCCCTTCCCGGCGACGGACCCTCCGACAACCACCGGGCCCGGCGCTACGTCGCCAAGTACACGATCAACCCCGCCGTCGCCCAGGGCCTGGCCCGCGAGATCGGCTCCGTCGAAACCGGCAAACTCGCCGACCTGGTGCTGTGGAAGCCCGCCTTCTTCGGGGTCAAACCCGAACTGGTCATCAAGGGCGGCCAGATCGCCTACGCGCAGATGGGCGATGCCAACGCCTCCATCCCCACCCCGCAGCCGGTCCTGCCGCGCCCGATGTTCGGAGCGTACGGGCGGGCCCCCGGGCTCAACTCGGTCAACTTCACCGCCCAGGCGGCCCTCGACTCCGGACTGCCCGAACGGCTCGGACTCGGCAAGGAGTTCGTCGCCATCGAGAGCACCCGCAAGGTGACCAAGGCGGACATGCGCAACAACGACGCCATGCCGAGGGTGGAGGTCGACGCCGACACCTTCACCGTCACCATCGACGGCGACGTGGTGGAACCGGCCCCGGCGACGGAACTCCCCATGGCCCAGCGCTACTTCCTTTTCTGATGGGGGCCTCTTCTGATGGGAACCTCCTGATGGGAAGGGTCCTCTCCCGATGAGCCTCGCCGCCCTCCTCGTCCTCGCCGACGGCCGCTTCCCCGCCGGGGGCCACGCCCACTCCGGCGGGGCCGAGGCCGCCTGCAAGGCGGGCCGGATCCACGACGCCGAAACCCTGGCAGAGTTCTGCCGGGGCCGGCTGCACACCGCCGGGCTCGTCGCGGCCGCCCTCGCCGCGGCGGCCGCCCACGGGACCGACCCGGCGGACCTCGACGAAGCCGCCGACGCCCGGACCCCGTCGCCCGCGTTGCGCGCCGCCGCACGGCGGCTCGGGCGCCAGCTGATGCGGGCCGCCCGCGCCACCTGGCCCGGCCCGGAACTGGACGCTCTGGCCGCCGCCTTCCCGCGCGGGGCGCACCAGCCCGTGGTGCTCGGCGTCACGGCCCGGTCGGCCGGGCTCGGGCCGCTGGACGCCGCGCACGTGGCGGCGTACGAGAGCGTGAGCGGGCCGGCCACCGCCACCGTACGGCTGCTCGGCCTGGACCCCTTCGAGGCGAGCCGGGTCCTGGCCGGGCTCGCCCCCGAGCTGGACTCCGTGTCCCGGCGGGCTGAGCGGGCCGCCCACCGGGCCCGCACCGACGGTACGCACACCCTGCCCGCGGCTTCCTCGCCGCTGCTGGACATCGCGGCGCAGGCCCATGCCGGCTGGCCGGTACGGCTGTTCGCCTCCTGATCCGCCCCGCATCCCCCTGCTCCACCCTCAAGGAGACCACCATGCACCTCGACACCTCCCTCGGCGGTGGGACCTTCCCGCACCGCCACACCCACGGCGCCGAGCCGCTGCGGACGGACGGGACCCGCCGGGCCCTGCGCATCGGGCTCGGCGGGCCCGTCGGCTCCGGCAAGACCGCAACCGTCGCCGCCCTGTGCCGGGCTCTGCGCACGGAGGTGTCCATGGCCGTGGTCACCAACGACATCTACACCCGCGAGGACGCCGAGTTCCTGCTCCGCGAAGCCGTCCTGCCGCCCGAGCGGATCAGCGCCGTGGAGACCGGAGCCTGCCCGCACACCGCCATCCGCGACGACATCTCCGCCAACCTGGAGGCCGTCGAGGAACTGGAGGAGGCCTTCCACGGGCACGGACGGCTCGACCTGATCCTCGTCGAGTCCGGCGGCGACAACCTCACCGCCACCTTCTCCCGCGGCCTCGTCGACGCCCAGATCTTCGTCATCGACGTGGCCGGCGGCGACGACATCCCGCGCAAGGGCGGCCCCGGCGTCACCACCGCCGACCTGCTCGTCGTCAACAAGACCGACCTCGCTCCGCACGTCGGCTCGGACCTGGACCGGATGGCCCGCGACGCCGCCGAACAGCGCGGCGAACTGCCCGTCGCCTTCCAGTCCTTGCGCAGCGAGGAGGGTGTGGCCCCGGTGGCCGCCTGGGTGCGCGAGCGGATCGCCGCCTGGACCGCGCGGTGAGCCCGACGGCGGTCCCTACGGCGGTCCCTACAGCGGTTCCTACGGCGCTCCCGACGGCCGTCCCCGCGGTGCCGGGCGCGCCCCCCGCCCGGCCTCCGGCCCCCGCTCCGCCCGGCCTGCGCGCCACCGCCCGGATCGGCGCGGCCGCCGACGGGCGGGGCTCCACCGCCCTGCCGCTCCTGGCCGGGGAGGGGCCGCTCGCCCTGCGCCGCACCCGGGGCGGGCCCGGCGAGGCGGGCGTCATGCTGGTCGGCGCCATGAGCGCACCCCTGGGCGGCGACCACCTCACGGTCGAGGCCGCCGCCGGGCCGGGCGCCCGGCTGGTGCTCCGCTCCGCGGCGGCCACCCTGGCCCTGCCCGGCCGGCACGGGGAACCCGCGCGGTACGACGTACGGCTCCGGCTGGCCGACCGGGCTGCCGTGCGCTGGCTGCCCGAGCCCCTCGTCTCGGTGCGCGGCAGCGACCTGCGGGTCCGGACCCGGGCCGAACTCGCCCCCACCGCCCGGCTCCTGCTGCGCGAGGAGCAGGTGCTCGGCCGGACCGGGGAGGCTCCGGGCCTGCTGCGCGCCCGGCTCACCGTGACCCGCGACGGGCGGCCGCTGCTGGACCAGGAGCTGGCCTGCGGTCCCGGCGCACCCGGCGGCTGGGACGGTCCGGCGGGACTCGCCGGCCACCGGGCGCTGGGACAGCTGCTGGTGGTGGACCCGGAGTTCGCGAAGGCCCCGCCGCAGGCCGGGATGCTGGGGGAGTTCGCTGCGGTCACCCCGCTGGCGGGCCCGGCCGTCCTGGTCACGGCCCTGGCACCGGACGCACTGCGGCTCCGCGAACTGCTCGACTCCGCCTGCGCCGCCTACGGTTGGTGAGCCCGGTCGGGCACCACCACGGGTGACAGCCCGCGAACCCGGGAAGAAGCGACACCGCTCAGCGGTACACCCATTTCCGGATATCGGGTTGGCAAAGAACGGCCCCGTGCCCTGTCGCCCGCTCCCGGTCAGGCGGAAGTATCCCCTGCACATGCCGAGGCACATCCACACCGGCACGAACCACGCCGCCCACGGCGGCAGATGACGCAGGGGGAACAACCACGTGATACGCAACGCGGTGCTGGGGAGCGCCGCCACTCTGGTCACCGGCACGCTGGCGGCGGGCCTGCTGCTCGCCCCGTCGGCGTCGGCCACCTCGACGTTCTCGTCGGGCTCGCCCGGCCCCTCCGGCCGCGACAACCCGATCGCCGAGGCGTTCGGAACCCAGGTCGCCGCCGCCCGCGCCGCGCGCGCCGGCATCGACTGGAAGGACTGCCCGCCCGACTGGGGCTTCGCGGCGCCCATCCAGTGCGGCTACGTGAAGGTCCCGCTCGACTACAGCAAGCCCTTCGGCAAGACCATCGACCTCGCGGTCAACCGCGCCGTCAGCACCGGCACCAAGGAAGAGCGCCAGGGCGCGCTCATCTACAACCCGGGCGGCCCCGGCGCCTCCGGCATGCGCTTCCCCCGCCGCATCACCACCAACAGCCCGCTGTGGGTGAACACCGCGAAGGCGTACGACTTTGTGGGCTTCGACCCGCGCGGCGTCGGCCACTCCGCGCCGATCTCCTGCATCGACCCGCAGGAGTACGTCAAGGCCCCCAAGGCCGACCCGGTGCCGGACGGCAAGGCCGACAAGAACGCCCAGCGCAAGCTCGCCGAGGAGTACGCGGACGGCTGCAAGGAGCGCAGCGGCGAGATGCTGCCGTTCATGACCACGCCGAACGTCGCGCGTGACCTGGACGTTATCCGTGCCGCCCTCGGCGAGAAGAAGCTCAACTTCCTCGGCGTCTCCTACGGCACCTACATCGCCGGGGTCTACGCCACTCTGTTCCCGACGCACGTGCGCCGCATGATCGCGGACAGCGTGGTCGACCCGTCCCGCGACAACATCTGGTACGAGGCCAACCTCGGGCAGGACGTCGCCTTCCAGATGCGCTGGAACGACTGGCAGGACTGGGTCGCCAAGAACGACGCCTCCTTCCACCTCGGCACCACCCGCGCCGAGGTCGAGGCCAAGTGGCTGGAGCTGCGCGCCAAGGCCAAGGCCAACCCGCTCGGCGGGATCGTCGGCCCGGCGGAGCTCATCGGCTTCTTCCAGAGCGCCCCGTACTACGACTCCTCCTGGGTGCCCGTCGCCCAGACCTGGGCCGCGTACGCCGCCGGTGACGAGCAGGCGCTGATCGACGCCATCGCCCCCGACATGAGCGACATCCAGGGCAACGCCGCGGCGGAGAACGGCAACGCGGTCTACACCGCCGTGGAGTGCGCCGACGCGAAGTGGCCCACCAGCTGGTCCACGTGGGACCGGGACAACACCAGGCTGCACGCCCAGTACCCCTTCATGACCTGGGCCAACGCGTGGATGAACCTGCCCTGCGCGACTTGGAAGTCCAAGCAGCACCACGCGATCGAGGTCGGGGTCGGCGCCCACCGCGGCCTGCCGCCGGTGCTGATCGTCCAGGCCGAGCGGGACGCGGCCACGCCGTACAAGGGCGGGGTCTCGCTGAACCGGCGCCTCGCCGGCTCGCGGCTGATCACCGAGCAGGGCGCGGGCTCGCACGGGGTCACCAACCTGGTGAACCCCTGCATCAACACCCGGGTGGACACCTACCTGCTCACCGGCAAGGTCGACGCCCAGAACGTGACGTGCGCTCCGCACGCCACCCCGGTGGCCCCGGCCCCGGTCGCCGCCAAGCTGCTCGCGCCGGCCCCGGCCGCCGACCGGCAGGCGATCGACGAGCTCCCGGCCATCCGCTAGCGGGACCCGGCGGGAACGGCTCCGCCCCACACGGGAGAGGGCCCAGCACGGGAGAGGGCCCAGCATGGGAGAGGGCTCAGCGCGCCCTGCGCCGGGCCTTCTTCCGGGCTTCCTCTTCCTCCGCCTTCACCTCGCCGGCGTACCGGTCCACGTACTCCTGGCCGGACAGGGCGAGGACCTCGTACATGATCTCGTCGGTGACGGCCCGCAGCACGGCCCGCTCACCCTCCATCCCCTCGTACCGGGAGAAGTCCAGCGGCCGGCCGAAGCGGATCGTGACCCGGCGGATGCTGGGGATCTTCTGCCCGGGCGGCTGGATCTCGAAGGTCCCGACCATCGCGCACGGGACGACGGGCACCGCGGCGCCCAGCGCCATCGCCGCTACGCCGACCTTGCCCTTGTAGAGCCGCCCGTCGTGCGAGCGGGTGCCCTCCGGGTAGATGCCGAGCAGCTCGCCCTTGGACAGCACCCCGAGCCCCTCGCGGAGCGCCGCCTGACCGGCGTCCTTGCCGGAGCGGTCGACCGGGATCTGGCCGGCGCTGCGGAAGAAGGCCGCGGTGAGCCGTCCCTTCAGGCCCGGTCCGGTGAAGTACTCGGCCTTCGCGAGGAAGGTGATGCGCCGGTTGAGGATCGCGGGCATCAGGAAATGGTCGGAGAAGGAGAGGTGGTTGCCCGCGATGATCGCGGCCCCGTCCTCCGGGATGTTCTCCAGTCCTTCGATGCGGGGCCGGAACAGGAGCCGCAGCAGCGGCCCCAGGATCACGTGCTTGAGCAAGTGGTAGAACACCAGGCGGCTCCCGTCGACGTCCCGTGGTCACGGACATCCTACGGACGGTCAGCCCAGAGGCGGAGGGGACGGCGGCTCACGCACCGTCCGTGGCCGCCATTCCCGCGGTGAGCAGCCCCAGCACGACCCAGCTGAACCACAGCCAGCCGTTGCTTCCGAGGGCCACGGAATACGTGGCGATCGCCACCAGAGAGGCGAAGGTCATCACTGCCATCGCCTTCACGGATCCGGTCATGCCCCATGGTGGCGCCTGAAGGTGGTCCAGCGCTACTGGCCACGCGCTTGGAGCGAGGCGAGATACGAGTTGTAGGCCGCCAGCTCCTGGTCGCCGTTGCGGTCCTCGGACCGGTCGGAGCGCTTCGCGGCCCGCTGTTCCGAGTGGTACCACTGGTAGACCAGCGCGATCAGCACCAGCACCGAGGGGATCTCGCTGAAGGCCCAGGCGATGCCGCCGCCCCACTGCTGGTCGAGCAGCGGGTCGATGCCGAGGGAGGCGGGCGGGTTCGCGTACGTCTTGATCATCGGCTCGCTGCCCATCATCAGCGCGATGCCGAAGAAGGCGTGGAAGGGCATTCCGGCGAACAGCTCCAGCATCCGCATCACGTAGCCGGGGCGGTGCGGTCCGGGGTCCACGCCCATGATCGGCCAGAAGAAGACGAGGCCGACGGCGAGGAAGTGCACCATCATCGCGATGTGGCCGGTCTTCGAGCCCATCAGGAAGTCGAAGAGCGGGGTGAAGTACAGGCCGTAGAGGCTGGCGATGAAGATCGGGATGGTGAACACCGGATGGGTGATCACCTTCATGTACCGGCTGTGCAGGAGCATCAGCAGCAGTTCGCGCGGCCCCTTGTGGCCGCGGGCCGCCGGCGGCAGCGCGCGCAGCGCCAGCGTCACGGGCGCGCCCAGCAGCAGCAGGATCGGGCTGAGCATGCTGATCACCATGTGCTGGACCATGTGCACGCTGAACATGACCATGCCGTAGTCGTTCAGCTTGGTGCACATCACCAGGGCCACGCTCAGCACGCCGATGGTGAAGGCGACCGTCCGCCCGATCGGCCAGGAGTCCCCGCGCCGGCGCAGCCGCAGCACGCCCCACCCGTACAGCGCGAGGCCGAGGAGCGAGCCGATGAGGAAGAAGGCGTCGAAGGAGAACTCCAGCCCGCGCCCGAGGGTGAAGGGCGGCAGGTCCATATCCATGTCCATGCCGTCGTGCGCGAGGTAACTCAATCTCTTCACTCCCTTGACCCGTGGTGCCCCACCACAGTAATGCCGCCCCCGGACGGGAAATCGTCCGGGGGCGGCCATTACAGGAGTGACACGCAGAAAAGGGGAAAGATCACAGCACGTTCTGCGCCTCGGCGTAGCGCTCGGACGGGACCGTCTTCAGGGTCTGGACGGCCTCGTCGAGCGGGACCATCACGATGTCCGTGCCGCGCAGCGCCGTGAGCATCCCGAACTCGCCCCGGTGGGCCGCCTCCACCGCGTGCCAGCCGAAGCGGGTCGCGAGGACGCGGTCGTACGCGGTGGGGGTGCCGCCGCGCTGGACGTGGCCGAGGATGACCGGGCGGGCCTCCTTGCCGAGACGGTCCTCCAGCTCGACGGCGAGGCGGTTGCCGATGCCGGCGAACCGCTCGTGGCCGTACATGTCGGTGCCGCCCTCCTCCAGGGCCATCGAGCTGCCCTCGGCGGGCTTGGCACCCTCGGCGACCACGACGATCGCGAAGCGCTTGCCCTGCTCGAAGCGCTCGCCGACGATCGCCGTCAGCTCCTCGATGTCGAAGGGGCGCTCCGGCACGACGATCGCGTGCGCGCCGGCCGCCATGCCCGAGTGCAGGGCGATCCAGCCGGTGTGGCGGCCCATGACCTCCACGACCATCACGCGCTGGTGGGACTCGGCGGTGGTCTTCAGCCGGTCCAGTGCCTCGGTGGCGACCCCGACGGCGGTGTCGAAGCCGAAGGTGACGTCGGTGGAGGCGATGTCGTTGTCGATGGTCTTGGGGACGCCGACGATGGGCAGGCCGCCCTGCGAGAGCAGGTTCGCGGCCTTCAGGGTGCCCTCGCCGCCGATCGGGATGATGGCGTCCAGGCCGAGATCGGCGACGTGGCCGCGGGCCCGCTCCACGCCGTCGCGCAGATGGGCGGGCTGGACCCGGGAGGAGCCCAGAATCGTTCCGCCACGGGCCAGGATGCCGCTCACGGCGTCCAGGTCGAGCTTGCGGTAGTCGCACTCCAGGAGGCCGCGCCAGCCGTCGTGGAAACCGATGACCTCGTCCCCGTGGTCGACGACGGCGCGGTGCACGACGGAGCGGATGACGGCATTGAGCCCGGGGCAGTCGCCTCCGGAAGTGAGCACACCTATGCGCATGGCAGGGAGGACCTTTGCAACGTGGGCCGACGACCGGACCACGTCGTCCGGTTGGAACTACCCAGCACCCTACAAGCGGATCGAGGGTGGACTGAACCATCCTCCACATGCTGGTCGGATCAGTCGTACAAAAACACGTCGGCCCGGATGCCCCGAGGGGAATCCGGGCCGAACGCCGGGTGTCGGCGGTGCCGGTGGGGTCGCGGTTACGCGGGCTGCGTGGCCGCCGCGATCCGCTCGGCGCGCAGCGCGTCGTACCAGCGGTCGTCGATGGGCGGCAGCGCGTTCACGTCGAGGGCCAGCTTCAGCAGCAGGTCCGCGATCTGCGGGTTGCGCGCCATCACGGGACCGTGCATGTACGTGCCGAACACCGTGTCGTTGTACGCGCCTTCGGTGCCGTCACCGGTGCCGTTGCCCCGGCCCATCGTGACCCGCGCGAAGGGCTTCGCCGTCGGGCCGAGGTGCGTGACGCCCTGGTGGTTCTCGAAGCCGGTCAGCTGGGGCAGCCCGAGCCGCGGGTCGATGTCCCCCAGCACGTCGCCGACGCACCGCTCGCCCTCGCCGCGCACGGTCACCACGTCGAGCAGGCCGAGGCCCTGCTGACGCTCGCCGACGTCGTTGACGAACTCCTGGCCCAGGATCTGGTAGCCGGCGCAGACGGAGAAGACGATCGCCCCGTTCGACACGGCGCGCTCCAGACCGCCGTCGCGCAGCAGCCGCTCCGCGGCCAGCCGCTGCGGCCGGTCCTCGCCGCCGCCGATCAGGTAGATGTCGCCCGAGGTCGGGATCGGCTGGTCGCTGCGCACGTCCACGCGCTGCACGTCCAGGCCGCGCCGGCGGGCCCGGCGCTCGACGACCAGGGCGTTGCCCTGGTCTCCGTACGTGCTGAGCAGGTCGGGGTAGACCCACACCAGACGCAGGCTGTTGTCGCTCATGCTCTTGTCCTTATGGGTACTAGTTGCCGACGCGGCGGCGCACGTCCTGGAAGGCGGTGTAGTTGGCGATCAGCTCGATCTGCCCGGGCGGCGCGAGCTGCACGGCTTCGTCGAGGGTCTCGCACACCCGGAAGTCCAGGCCCGCGACTTCCAGTCGGACCGCGAGGTCCAGCTTGCGGTCCCCGATCACGAAGATCGGGTGGCCGGCCAGGCGCGGGTAGTCCACGTCCCACAGCCAGGAGGTGTCGGTGCCGTCCGCACCGCGCGCGTTGACCGACAGGATCACCGGGGTCGGCGGCGGGTCGATCAGGGAGAAGGTCTCCAGCCAGCCGGCCGGGTTCTTCGCGAGCAGCAGGCGCAGTTCGCGGCCCTGGAAGCTCACCACGTCGTAGCGTCCGGCGACGGCCTGCACCTGGTACATCCGCTCCAGCGCCACCTGCGGCGGGACGCCGAAGACGGCCGCCACCGCGGCCGAGGTGGCGGCGTTCGCCTTGTTGGCGCGGCCCGGGAGCTGGAGGCTGATCGGCCAGGCGCTGCCGTGCGGGTCGAGCACGTGGTCTCCGGAGAGCACCCAGCTCGGGGTGGGGCGCCGGAAGCCGCACTCGCCGCAGAACCAGTCGTCGCCCGGACGCTGCATGACGCCACCGCAGGAGGGGCACGACCAGGCGTCGTCCTTCCACTCCTGGCCGGCCGCGACCCACACCACGTTCGAGGAGGAGGAGGCGGCCCACACGATCAGCGGGTCGTCGCAGTTCGCGACGACGACCGCCTTCGAACCCGAGAGGCCCTCGCGCCACTTCTCCGCGAGCATGCGGGTCTCGGCGGCGCGGTCCAGCTGGTCGCGGGAGAGGTTCAGCAGGGCGATCACCTTGGGGGTGACGTCCCGGGCCACTCCGGCCAGGTACTTCTCGTCCACCTCGATGACGCCGTAGCGGGCGTCCGAACCGCCCGCCAGGGCGGAGGTGATGCCCGCGGGCATGTTCGCGCCCAGTGCGTTGGAGACGACCGGGCCGCTGGCCCGCAGGGCCTCCGCGATGAGCCGGGTCGTCGTGGTCTTGCCGTTCGTCGCCGAGACGAGGACGACGTCGAGATGCTGCGCCAGCGCGCCGAGGAGATCGGGGTCGAGCTTGAGCGCGACCTTGCCTCCGATCACCGATCCGCTTCCGCGTCCCGCGGCCCGCGACACCGCCGCCGCGGCCTTGCCCGCCGTCACGGCCAGCTTGGCCCGCGGCGAAAGCGGCTCTGTGTTGCCTGCCATCGTCCCTTGTCCTCCTTGCGTCGGTCGCCCCCAGCCTATCCATGACCTGCCCGCGCCCCGACCGCGGCGCCCCCGGTCCGCCGAAGATCTCCTCATATAGTCGCCCGTCGTACCCTTACCGCCATGCGACAGCGTCCCCTCCCCGGTACCTCCGGCATCGTCCGCACCATGAGCCTGCTGGGCGACCCGGTGCTCCATTCCGCTTGTGCGGAGGTCACCGAGTTCGGCCCGGCCCTCGACCGGCTCGTCGAGGACATGTTCGCCACGATGTACGCCGCCCAGGGCGTCGGCCTCGCCGCGAACCAGATCGGCGTCGGGCAGCGGGTGTTCGTATACGACTGCCCCGACGACGAGGACGTCCGGCACGTCGGGCACATCGTCAACCCGCGTCTGGTGTCCGCGGACGGGGACGAGTTCCTGGGCCCCGAGGGCTGTCTGTCCCTGCCGGGGCTGGAGGCGGGGACGCTCCGCTACGACAGCGCGGTGGTGGAGGGAGTCACCTCGGACGGCGCGGCCGTACGGATCTCCGGGACCGGGTTCTTCGCGCGGTGCCTGCAGCACGAGTGCGATCACCTGGCCGGTGTGGTGTACGCGGACCGGGTGACCGGGCTGCGGGCCCGGCGCCTGCGGCGGGCCATCCGGAAGACGGACTGGGGTCTCGCCGGGCTCCGGGCGCTGGGGGAGTGAGCCCGGCGGGGCCGGGGGTCCTGGGGCGCTGCCCCAGACCCCGCGCCTCAAACGCCGGCGGAGCCGAACTTGCCCGGTGGGGCTGAGTACGTCCGGCGGAGCCGAGTTTGCCCGGCGGGGCTGAAGGTGCCCCGCCGTGCTCAGAACCCCGGGCCGTCCGTTCGGTTGCCGGCTGTGGCCAGGCGGCCCCACAGGAGGTCGGTGAGGGCGCTGACGAGTTCCGTGCGGTCGCAGGGGCGTTCGCCGAGCCACCAGTCGCCCGCCGCGTGCATCATGCCGACGATGCCGTGGCCCCAGACCCGGGCCAGGCGTTCGCCGCGGGGGCCCAGGTCCACGCGTTCGCCGATCACCTGGGCCAGTTCCTCGCCGAGGCGGCGCAGCAGCGGGGCCGAGTGCAGGCCGACGTCGAAGCCGCGCTCGGGGGCCTGGGAGTCCTCCGCCGGGTGCATGAGGAAGCGGTAGACCTGGGGCCGGGCCTCGATCGCGGCGAGATAGGTGTCGAGGGTGGCCTCCACCCGGCTGCGCCGTTCGGCGGGTGCGTCGAGCGCGGCCCGCAGCGAGTCGAGCAGGGCGTCCGTGTGCCGGACGGCCAGCGCCTGGTAGAGGCCCGCCTTGTCGCCGAAGTGGCGGTAGAGGATGGGCTTGGTGATCCCGGCCTCCGCCGCGATGGCGTTCATGGACGCCTTGGGGCCGTCCCTGAGGACGACCCGGTCCGCGGCCTCCAGCAGCTCCCGCCGCCGGCGCTCGCCCGCTCCCGGCTCGCCGGACTGCCGTGTGGTCTCCATGCCGTGTTCACTCCCCGCCCTTGCGATGTCCTGAGGCCCACGCAACGTAACACCCCGCACACCCTGGTGATCTCATCGGCGGTCCGTCATCGCTGCTGCTTGACAGTGCTTACCGGCCGGTAACAGACTGGAGTCGGAGTGAGGGTTACCGCTGGTAACTCCTGGGGAGAGAAAGCTGGAGGGGACATGGCGGAGTTCACCATGGAGCTCAACGACGACCAGAAGCAGGTGCGGGACTGGATCCACGGCTTCGCCGCCGACGTGATCCGCCCCGCCGCCGCGGAATGGGACGAGCGCGAAGAGACTCCGTGGCCCGTCATCCAGGAGGCCGCCAAGGTCGGCATCTACTCCCTCGACTTCTACGCCCAGCAGTTCTTCGACCCCACGGGCCTCGGCATCCCGATGGCCATGGAGGAGCTGTTCTGGGGCGACGCGGGCATCGCGCTGTCGATCGTCGGCACCGGGCTCGCCGCCATCGGCGTCGTCGCCAACGGCACCGAGGAGCAGATCGGCACCTGGATCCCGCAGATGTACGGCACCCCCGACGACGTGAAGGTCGCCGCCTTCTGCTCCTCCGAGCCCGACGCAGGCTCCGACGTCGGCGCGATGCGCACCCGCGCCGTCTACGACCAGGCGACGGACGAATGGGTGCTCAACGGCACCAAGACCTGGGCGACCAACGGCGGCATCGCCAACGTCCACATCGTCGTGGCCGTCGTCGACCCGGAGCTGGGGACGAAGGGGCACGCCTCCTTCATCGTCCCGCCGAACACCCCGGGCCTGTCCCAGGGGCAGAAGTTCAAGAAGCACGGCATCCGCGCCTCGCACACCGCCGAGGTGGTGCTGGAGGACGTACGGATCCCCGGTTCCTGCCTGCTCGGCGGCAAGGAGAAGCTGGACGAGCGGCTCGCGCGGGCCCACGAGCGGGCCAAGGCGGGCGGCGGGGAGCGCGTGAAGAACGCGGCCATGGCCACCTTCGAGGCCTCCCGCCCGGCCGTCGGCGCCATGGCGGTCGGCACGGCGCGCGCCGCGTACGAGGTCGCTCTGGACTACGCGAAGACCCGTACGCAGTTCGGCCGGCCGATCATCGACAACCAGGGCGTCGCCTTCCAGCTCGCGGACATGCGGACCTCCATCGACGCGGCCCGGCTGCTGGTGTGGCGGGCCTCCTGGATGGCGGTCGCGGGCAAGCCCTTCACCTCGGCGGAGGGCTCGATGTCGAAGCTCTTCGCGAGCGAGACCGCCAAGAAGGTCACCGCCCAGGCGGTCCAGATCCTCGGCGGCAACGGCTTCACCCGCGAGTACCCGGTGGAGCGGATGCACCGCGACAGCGCGATTTACACCATCTTCGAGGGGACGAGTGAGATCCAGCGGCTGGTGATCGCCCGCACCCTCTCGGGCATGCCGATCCGCTAGCGCGGGGCCGGAAGCGGGAAGGGGCCCGGGGCCGCCGTGAGGCGACCCCGGGCCCCCCTCGTGCGCCGGTGCCCCGTTCAGGGGCGCAGGAGGGCTTCCAGGGCGCGGGTGAAGAGGAGGCGCGCCGCCGCCGCGACCAGCGGGTCGAAGGGGCGGCCCAGGCCGCGTACGCGCAGTTCCTCGCGCCATTCGGCCTCGCAGCCGCCCGCGGGCGCGGGGCGGAGCTCGATCTCCGCCCGGCCCCGTACCACGCGGCCGTGTTTGACGAGCCGGACCAGTCCCGCCGAGCCGCCCTGCGGGGGCCGCCAGAGGGTGACTTCCATCGGGTCGTCGAAGGTGATCCTCCCCACGCCCGTACGCATGGTGAAACGGGTTCCGGTGTGCGTCGGCGGCGGTGTTTCGATGATCGCCCGGGTGAGCGGGACGGCGGTGGCGTGGCGTTCCCAGTCCGTCAGCCTCCTCCACGCCTCCTCGGAGTCGAGAAGTGTGCGGTGAATGATCCGGATAGCGGGCATGAGCGCATCGTAAGCGGGCATACACACCCTGAACTGGGCGGCGAATATGGGTTCCGTCCGGGGGTGGCGATCAGTAATACTCACCGCCACCGTGGATCGCGGATTCGACCGGGTGACCACCGGCGCTCCCGCCCCACTCTGCGAGGAGGTGCGCCATGTGCTCCCACCAGCCCCCCTGCCCGTCCGCCGACAGCGTCGACCACGACGCCGCACGCACCGTGGCCTTCCACCCCGAACAGGGCTGGAATCTGCTCTGCAACGGCGCCGTGGTCTTCGACGACACAGGTGAACTGCTCCCCGACGGCCGCACGGTGGAACCCCGCCGCCCGGCCCTGGTCTGAGCGAGGAGGCAGCATGCGCCAGCAGCTGATCCGAAAGCCCGTCCCGAAGCCCGCCCCCCGAGACCTGGACCTGCGTACACCGTCGGGCAGACCCCTCCCGTACTGACGGGAGCCCCGGAGTTACGCCACGGCGCCACCGGCTGAGCCCGCTGGTCGGGCTTCAGGCGGTGGACGCCGCCGCACCGCCCAGGAAGGCGCTCTCGTACGCCTCGTCGCCGATCGCCGCCCTGGCCTGCCGTTCGCCCTGGTCGCGCACGGCCGTGAGCGAGGGGGAGCCCATCTGCGGCCGGCCCACCGTGCGCCACCAGGCGTGCCCGGTGCCCAGCAGCCGGGCCGCCAGCTCGCCGTCGCCCATGGCCGCCACCGCCGCCGCCAGCAGGTCGAGACCGAGCGCGATCCCGAAGCGGTCGCCCAGCAGCCGTTTGCCCGACAGCATCGCCCGCGCGTGCCGGGCCGCCTCCCCGTGGTGGCCGAGCCCGAACGCCGCCATGGCCAGGATGTAGTCCGCGTACGCCCGCAGCCAGCGCTCGCCCAGCTCCGCGCAGGCCTCGCGCAGGCCCCGCGCCTCCTGCTCGGCCTCCTCGAAGCGCCCGAGGTCGCACAGGGCGTAGCCGGTGGCCAGCCGGCACAGCAGCCAGCCCACGCCGGTGGGTCTCCCGCCGTGGCCCCCGCGCGCCCGGGGTCCGGCGAGCGCCAGGGCCCGTACGGGATCGCCCGGCATCAGCACCGACACCGCGTGCAGGTAGGCGGCGCGCAGCTCCGGCTCCGGGTCGGCCAGGGTGGCCGCCGCGCCCGTGCACGCCTTGCCGAGCTCCTCGGACGTGGCCAGGTCGCCCTGGAGCAGGGTGGTGAGCCCCAGGGCCCACAGGGCCTGGACGTACGCGGCCCCCGAACGCGGGCCCCGGCTCAGGGCCCGTTCCAGGAAGGACCGGCCCTCGTCGACGTGCCCGCAGGAGAACCAGAAGAACCAGAGCGCGCCGGCGGTCTCCAGCGCCGCCGTGGGATCCGAGCGGAGCAGGTGCTCCAGGGCCGTACGGAGCTGCGCGTGCTCGGCGGTCATCCTGCGGTACCAGTCCACCTGGCCGGGGCCCATCCAGCCCGGGTCGGCGGCCTTCGAGAGCGCCGCGTACCAGTGGGCGTGCCGGTCGGCGACGACCCGTTCCTCGCCGAGTTCCGCCAGCCAGCCCTGGCCGTACTCGCGGATCGTGTCCAGCAGCCGGTAGCGGGCGCCCGCGCCCCGTTCCCGGCTGCACCGGACCACCGACTTCGCTACCAGGCCCGCCAGTACCCGCTCCACGCGTGCGGCGGGCAGCGGGCCGCCCGAGCACACCGCACGCGCCGCGGCGACGTCGAAGTCCCCGGTGAACACCGAGAGCCGGGCCCACAGCAGCCGCTCGACCGGCTCGCACAGCTCGTGGCTCCAGCCGATCGCGGTGCGCATCGTCTGGTGCCGGGGGAGCCGGGCGGCGGCGGTGCCGGACAGCAGGTCGAAGCGGACTTCGAGGCGCTGCGCCATCTGCTCCAGGGTCCAGAGCCGCATCCGGGCGCCGGCCAGTTCGAGGGCGAGGGGGATCCCGTCCAGGCGGCGGCAGATGTCCGCGGCGAGGGCCGCCCGGTCCGGGTCGGCGAAGGCGGCCGCGGCGTCCGGGGTGGCGGCGAGCGCACGGGCCCGGAACAGGGCGAAGGCGTCGCTGTCGGGTCCTTCGCTGGGCAGCGGGCTGACCTCGACCAGATCCTCCCCGGGGCTGCGGAGCGGCTCGCGGGTGGTGATCAGTACCGTCAGGCCCGGTGCGGACTGGAGGAGTTCGCCCACCAGGTGCCGGCAGGCGGCCACCAGGTGCTCGCAGGTGTCGAGGACGAGCAGCATCTCCTTGTCGGCCATCCAGGCGCAGAGTTCCTCGTCCAGGGGGCGCGGGGACTGGTGGGCGAGGCCGACGGCGTGCGCGACGGTGGCGGTGAGCAGCTCGGCGTCGCGCAGCGGGGAGAGCTCCACCCACCACACCCCGTCGCGCCTGCGCTGGCGGGGGTCGGCGGCGGCCCGCAGGGCCAGCCTGGACTTGCCGACGCCGCCGACGCCCGTGAGCGTCACGAGCCGTCGCTCGCGCAGCAGGTCGGACAGGAGGCCGAGTTCACGCTCGCGGCCCACGAAGCTCGCCGTTTCCGGCGGCAGGTTTCCCGGCACGGCGCCAGAGTCTGGCCCAGGGTCGCCGTCCGTGGAATCTGCCTGATTGTTGTTGACCGAGTACTCACCGAACACGGGAGTATTCTGCGCGATCTTCTTTCTCCGCAGTACCGTTCGGGCCAGATCGAACGGACTGGTTGTCAGAAACCGCTCCGCAGTGGTGGGTTCAGGAGGCGAGTGTGATCCGCCGCTCGGCGGAGAAGGCGCCCCAGGTGCCGTCGGGCAGCCGCGCCCGGAGCTTCACCGTCCATACGGTTCCGGGCGGTTCGGCGACCGTGAGCCGGTGCTCCGCCCGGCCGGCCGGGACGGCGCCCGCACCGAACTGGATGACCGTGGTGGGGCGGCCGTTGACGTAGAGCTCGTACTCACTGGTCTCCCGGCCGGTCGCCGGGGCGGTCCAGGAGAGGGTGACCGCGCCCGGCGAGGCGGCCGCCGCGAACTCGGCCGGAGCGGTGCCGGTGCGCTGCCCGGGCCCGGGCGGGGTGGTCACGTCCGCGGCGGGGCCGGCGGGGGAGGAGTTGTCGGCGCCGTCGCGGGCCCGGACGGTGAAGGTGTACACGCTGTCGGGCCGGAGGTCCTCCAGGACCGTCGTGGTGGAGCCGGGGCCGACCGTGTGGATCCGGGCGTCGCCCTGGTAGACGTCGTACGCGGTGACGCCCGTGTCATCGCTGGCCGCGGCCCAGGTCAGCCGGGCGGAGGTGGGCCCGAGGGCCTGGCCGTCCGTACGGGGCGGGGCGGTCGGGGCCAGCCGGTCCTCGGCGGTGGCGGCGGGCGTGGTGGCCGAGGCGGCCGGCCCGGCCGGGGAGGTGTTCCCGGCGGCGTCCCGGGCGCGCACCGTGAACGTGTAGGCCGTCTGCGGGGTGAGGCCGGTGATGTCCGTCATCGTCTTGTCGGCGGGCAGTTCACGGACCAGGCGTTCCTTCTGGTAGACGAGGAAGGAGGTCACCCCGTCGGCGGGCGCCGGCGACTCCCACATGACGTGCACGGACGTGGCGCTGCCGGCCTGCGCCGTGAGTCCGGCCGGGACCGGCGGGGGCGTGGTGTCGGAGGGGCCGCACGCCGTCAGCGCGGCCGCTGCGAGGGCCGCGAGGGCCGCCGCGAGGGCGGGCGCCGCTCTCCGGGCGGACGGCCGCCGGGAGCGGCGCGGCGGGTGCGGCGCGGTGCGGGGTGCGGGGTCGTGCACGGCGGGCGCCCTCGTCTTCCGGTGCTTCGGGTCTTCCGGGTCTTCCGGCTCCCGGGAAAGGTCTAGACATATATGGCATGCTCCGCGGCGGCCGGGCAAGACCCCTGCGCGGCCCCTTCCCGCCGGTGCGGCCCGGTTCGTGTTCTTCCGTTCCCGTCTGGCAGTATTGCGCTCTCTTTGCAATAACGAAGGATGTGCACCACATGAAGGCCCGGACCGTACGGGGAATGGCCGGGGCGACCGCGGCCGCGGTGATCGTCACGGGAGCGGCGGCCTGTTCGAACCCCGGGGGAGGTGCCGCGGCGGGCGCCGGGGCGGCCGACTCCGCCGTGGTCGGCATAGCCACCGAGCCCGAGACCCTCAGCCCGCTGCTGGGCTACGGCAAGGACGGCAACTCGAAGATCTTCGACGGACTGCTGACGCACGACGCCGACATGAAGCTGAAGCCCGCCCTGGCCGAGGCCCTCCCGGAGGTCTCCGCGGACGGGCTCACGTACACCTACCCGCTCCGCCGGGGCGTGCGGTTCAGCGACGGACGGCCCTTCGGCGCCAAGGACGTCGTCTTCACCTACCGGACGATCCTCGACGCGAAGACGAACAACGCCTCCAAGTCCGAGCTCGACGCGATCGCGGACGTCACGGCGCGCGGCGAAGACGCCGTCGTCTTCACCCTGAAGTACCCCTACGCCCCCTTCGCCGAGCGCACCGTCCTGCCCATCGCCCCCGAGCACCTCGCGGGCGGACAGGACGTCAACAGCGGCGAGTTCACCACCAAGCCCATCGGCACCGGACCGTACGTGCTCACCGCCTGGTCCAAGGGCGAGAAGCTGAGCTTCAAGGCCAACCCGTCCTACTGGGGCGGCGAGCCCGCGGTGAAGAAGTTCACCATGGCGGTCATCAAGGACGACGACGTACGCGCCACCCGGCTGCGCTCCGGCGAGCTGGACGGGGCCGTCCTGCCGCCGAACCTGGCCAAGGGGTTCGCGGCCGACGCGGCGCGCAAGACCTACGCCGCCAAGACCTTCGACTACCGCAACGTCACCCTGCCGACCGAGCACCCCGTCACCGGGGACACGGCCGTCCGCCAGGCCCTGGACATCGCCGTGGACCGCGGCGCCCTGGTCGACAAGCTCCTCGAAGGCGCGGGCAAGGCCGCCTACGGGCCTGTCCCGACCGGCAGCCCGTGGTTCGCCGCCGGCACCGAGCGTCCGTACGACCTCGCCCGGGCCGAGAAGATCCTCGACGACGCCGGCTGGATCCCCGGCGCCGACGGCATCCGCGCCAAGAACGGGGTCCGGGCCGCCTTCCCGCTCTGGTACCCCTCCGGCGACAAGCTCCGCCAGGACCACGCGCTCGCCTTCGCCTCCGACGCCAAGAAGGCCGGCATCCAGGTCACCACCGAGTCCGGCAGCTGGGAGGTCATCGAGCCCCGGATGCGCACCGACGCGGTCCTCGCGGGCGGCGGCTCCCCGGCCGACCCGGACTTCGACCAGTACCTGACGCTCAACTCCGCGCTCGCGGGCGACGGCTTCAACAACATGGCCCGGTACGACAACCCGGTCGTCGACAAGGCCCTGCTCGACGGCCGCCGGAGCGCGGACCCGGCCGTGCGCAAGGCCGCGTACGACACGGTCCAGCGCGAGCTGGTCCAGAACCCCGGCTACGTCTACCTCACCCACATCGACCACCTCTACGTCGTGGGCGACCGGTGGGACGGGCCCTCCACCCAGATCGAGCCGCACGACCACGGCCTCGGAACCGGCCCCTGGTGGAACATCGAGAGCTGGAAGCCCAAGCAGAAGTGAGCCGTCTGCGCCGTCTCCCGTGGGGGCCGATGGCGCGCATGGCCGGCCGGCGGACGCTGTTCGCCGGCCCGGTCCTGCTCGTCGTGACCTTCGGGGTCTTCGCGGTCGCCGCGCTGTCCCCCTTCGACCCCGTCAAGGCGTACGCCGGCACCGCCGGGCTCACCGCCTCCCAAGCCGGACTCGACCAGCTCCGGGCCAACCTGGGCGTCGACCAGCCCTTGCTCACGCGCTGGTGGGAGTGGCTCACCTCGGCGCTGACCGGGGACCTCGGCACCTCCGCCGCCATGCGCCAGCCCGTCTCCGACGTCATCGCCGAACGGCTCGGCTGGTCCGCCCTGCTCGCCCTGTGCGCTTTCGCCGTCGCGGTGGTGCTGGGCACCGGGCTCGGCGTCCTGGCCGCGCGCCGGCAGGGCGGGCGCCTCGACCGGGCCGTCTCCGGGCTCGCGTACACGCTCGAAGCGGCCCCGGCCTTCTGGCTGGGCCTGCTCGCCATCTGGTTCTTCTCGGTGCGCCTGGGCGTACTGCCGTCCGGCGGCCTCACGGACGCGGGCAGTGACGTGGTCACCGCCGGGCAGGTGGCCCGCCACCTCGTGCTGCCCGCGCTGGTCCTCGGCATCTCCCAACTGCCCTGGTTCTTCCTGTACGTCAGGCAGGGCGTGGCCGACGCGCTGGAGGAGGACCCCGTACGGGGCGCCCGCGCGCGGGGCCTGCGGGAGCGCCGGGTGCTGCTCGGCCACGGGCTGCGCGCCGGCATGCTCCCGATGCTGACCCTGATCGGGTCGCGGGTGCCGGAGCTGATCACCGGCGCGCTGCTGGTGGAGACCGTCTTCAGCTGGCCCGGCATCGCGGCGGCCACCGTCCAGGCCGCGACCTCGGTGGACTTCCCCCTGCTGGCCGCGCTGACGGTCCTGGCCACGGCGGCCGTGCTGGCCGGGAACCTGCTGTCCGACCTGCTCTACGGGCTGGCGGACCCGAGGGTGGGCTTCGATGGCTGACACCGGAACGCTGCTCTGGCGGTCCCACGGCCGCGACCGGAGCTCCACCCGGACCCTGCGGGTGCGGACCTCGGCGGTGATCGTCGTCCTCATCGCGCTGGCGGTCCTGCTCGTGCCGCCGCTGGTCCAGCTCGACCAGCAGGCGGTCGACTTGTCGGCAAAGCTCCTGCCGCCCTCCTGGGCGCACCCCTTCGGCACCGACGACGTGGGCCGCGACCTGCTGCTGCGCTGCGTGTACGGGCTGCGGGTCTCGCTGCTGGTCGGGCTGGTGGCCGCGCTGGTCGCCTCCGTCCTCGGCACGGCGGTCGGCGCGCTCGCCGGGGCGCTCGGCGGGTGGCCGGACCGGTGCGTCATGCGGGTGGTGGACGCACTGTCCTCGATCCCGCACCTGCTGCTCGGCATCTTCATCGTGGCGATGTTCCGCCCGGGGGTGTGGCCCGTGGTCGTCTCCGTGGCCCTGACCCACTGGCTGTCCACGGCCCGCATCGTCCGCGCGGAGGTCCTCTCGCTCCGCTCGCGGCCGTATCTGGACGCGGCCGTCTCGGGCGGCGCCTCGCGGTGGCGGGTGACCGTACGCCACCTGGTGCCCGGAGTGCTCCCGCAGGCCGGGCTCGCGGCCGTCCTGATGATCCCGCACGCCATGTGGCACGAGTCGGCCCTGTCCTTCCTGGGTCTCGGCCTGCCGGCGCACCAGGCGAGCCTGGGCAACCTGGTCCAGACGGCCCGCGGTTCGCTGCTCGCCGGCGACTGGTGGCCCACGCTCTTCCCGGGGCTCCTCCTGATCGTCCCGACCCTGGCGATCGCGGGCCTGGCGGGAGCCTGGCGGGAGCGCCTCAACCCCCGCCGCCGCTCGGAGCTCGGCCTGTAAAGGAGTCAGCCTGTGAAGACCCCCATCCCTTCGGCGTCGGAACCCGTGACGGCCCCGGCTGGGGCCGTGCGGGGCCCCGTGCGGGGCTCCGCACGGCCCGTGCTCGCACTGGACCGGCTCTCCGTCCGCTTCCGGATGCGCGGCGGACGGTACGTCGAGGCCGTCACCGACGCCACCCTCGCCCTGGCCCCCGGCGAGTGCCTCGCCCTCGTCGGGGAGAGCGGCTGCGGCAAGTCCGTACTCGCCTCCGCCCTCCTCGGGCTGCTCCCCGGCAACGCCGAGACCGCCGGCGCGGCCCGGCTCGCCGACGGGACCGACCTGCTCGCCCTCGACGAGCGCACCCTCGCCCGGAGCATCCGGGGCCGCCGCGTCGGGCTGGTCCCGCAGAGCCCGGCCGCGCACCTCACGCCGGTCCGCACCATCCGCTCCCACCTGGAGGAGACGGTCCGCGAACTGACCGGGGCCGAGAGACGGCCCAAGGCGGAGGTGCGGGAGGCCGCCGAAGCGGCGGCCGAGCGGGCGGCCTTCCCCGCCACCCACCTCGACCGCCATCCGCACGAGCTCTCCGGCGGGCTCGCCCAGCGCGCCGCCACCGCGCTCGCGCTGATCGGCGACGCGCCCCTGCTGCTCGCCGACGAGCCCACCACGGGCCTCGACCGGGACCTCGTCCACCGCACCGTCGACGAGCTGCGCGCCCACACCCGGGACGTCGGCCGGGCGCTCCTGATGATCACGCACGACCTCGCGGCGGCCCAACGCATCGCCGACACCGTGGCCGTCATGTACGCGGGCCGCATCGTGGAAACCGCCCCCGCCGATGCCTTCTTCGGTGCTCCGGGCCCCCGTCACCCCTACGCGCGCGGACTCCTCGACGCACTCCCCGAGCGGGCCTTCACCCCCATTCCCGGAGCCCCGCCCGAGCTCGGCGCGCTCCCGCCCGGCTGCGCCTTCGCCGCCCGCTGTCCGCGCGCCGACTCCCGCTGCCGGGCCGAGCGGCCCGCGCTCACCGAAGGGGTGGCCTGCCACCATGCTTGAACTCACCGGCATCACCGCGGGCTACGACCGCCGGGCCCCCGTCGTACGCGGCGCCCAGCTGAGCCTCGCCCCCGGCGAATCCCTCGGGCTGCTCGGCCCCAGCGGCTGCGGCAAGTCCACCCTGGCCAGGGTCGCCGCGCTGCTGCACCGGCCCGACCGGGGGAGCGTGGCCTTCGACGGCCGCGCGGTGACCGGCTTCCGGCACCGGGCGCCGCGCGCCCTGCGCACCTCGGTCGGGATGGTGTTCCAGCAGCCCCGGCTGGCGGCGGACCCCCGGCTCACGCTGCGCGAGCTCGTCGCGGAGCCGCTCCGGGCGACTGGCCGGCGTAGCGAAATCGACGCCATCGTCCCAGAGCTGGCGGACCGGGTCGGCCTGGGCGCGGACCTGCTCGGGCGGCGCCCCCATGAGGTCAGTGACGGTCAGCTGCAACGGGCGTGCGTGGCGCGGGCCTTGGTGCTCCGGCCGCGCTGGCTGGTGTGCGACGAGATGACCGCCATGCTCGACGCGTCCACCACCGCCGCGCTGGTGGCCGTGGTGGAGGAGTACCGGGCGGAGTCCGGCGCGGGCCTGCTGGCGGTGGGGCACGACCCCGTGCTGCTCGGCCGCTGGTGCGGGCGAACGGTCCACTGGGGCGAGATCGTCAAGGACTGAATGCCGGTCACGTACCGTCAACACCCGTTTGGCGGACACGGGTTTCGCCCGAAGAGACCTCCCGCTGCGCCACCATGGCGGCGCGTAAGGAGGTGTTCCGATGGTGATCTCCCTCTCCGTCCTCGTCCTGCTCCTCGTCCTCGCGTGGATCTTCATGCGCGGCGGCGGCCTCAAGCTGTCGCACGCGCTCGTCTGCGTCCTGCTCGGCTTCTACCTCGCGAGCAGCAGCCTCGCTCAGACCATCCACAACGGGGTCTCGGCCACGGCGAACGTGGTCGGCGGCTTCAAGCCCTGACCCGCACCCGGCGCTCTCCGTCGGCGAGTTGATCAACTGTTGCGCCTTCGTGAATCATCCGGCTCTTCCATGGACTCCTCAGGCAGTGCGATCTAGCGTCTGGCCCCGGCGCGATGTCAGACGCAATGTCAATAAAACTGAGGACAAGGGAGGAAGTCCGGATGTTCCGAAGAGCGCTGAACTGCGCCGTGGCACCCGCTCTCGCCGCGTGCGCGGTGTTGTACGGGGTCTCGCCGGCCGCCGCCGACGAGATACCCCTGGCCCCGGGCCACCGCCTGGTCAGCCACTACGAGGGCGGCCCGGCCACCGCCGCGCCGCTGCCCGGCGAAGCTCCGCCGCAGCACCCGTTCCTCGCGCCCAACGGCCGGAGCGGCATGCACTCCGACGCGGCGGGCAGCGCCACCTCGCCCTGGTCCGGACCGCTCGGCAAGAACCCGGAGGTGACCAGCGAGAAGATCGCCGCCCTGGGCGGCGAATGCGCCACCGCCACCTTCGACTCGGGCGGCCGGCTGGTCACGGTCTGCGGCACCTTCGGCGGCTTCAAGGTCAAACTGCTGGAGCCCCGTACGCTCGCCACGCTCGCGGAGTACCAGCTCCCGCAGCGTTCCTCGACGGTCCAGGCGATCACCTCGCTCGACTTCTCGAAGATCTTCAAGGACACCTCGGGCGGTGCCTACTTCTACCTGGACAACCAGGACCGGGCGGTGCTGGCCGACTCCCGCCAGCACATCCTGAGGCTCTCGCACGTACAGCAGCCGGACGGATCCTGGCAGTTCAAGGTCGACAACGACTGGGACCTCACCGGCCAGGTCCCGCACGACTGCGTCGACTGGACCAACCTGTGGCCCACCGGCACCTGTGACCCGGTCACCTCGGTGATGCCCGACTGGAACGGCCGCATCTGGTGGGTCACCCGCCAGGGCCGGGTCGGCACCGTGGACCCGGCGACCTCGGTGATCCGCTCGATCCGGCTGGCGGGGGAGGAGATCCAGAACTCCTTCTCGGTCGGCGAGGACGGCGTCTCCATCGTCACCGACCACGCGCTCTACAGCTTCGCCGCCTCCGCCGACGGCACCCCCGTCGCGCAGTGGCGACAGACCTACGACCGGGGTACGGGAACCAAGCCCGGCTCGGTCAACCAGGGTTCGGGCACCACTCCGGACCTCTTCGGCAACGGCTACGTCGCGATCACCGACAACGCCGACGACCGGATGAACGTGCTGGTCTTCAAGCGGGGCGTGGACGTCCCCGACGGGCAGCGCCTCGTGTGCAAGGTCCCGGTCTTCGGATCGGGTGCCTCGACCACCGACAACTCCCTCGTCACCTGGGGCAACAGCATCGTCGTGGAGAACAACTACGGCTATGAGAACGTCACGTCACTGGTGCTCGGCAAGTCGGTCGTCGGCGGCGTCAGCCGCATCGACGTCCGTCCCGACGGCAGTGGCTGCGACACGGTCTGGCAGAGCGCGATCCGCTCGCCCTCCGTGGTCCCGAAGCTCTCCACCGCGAACGGGCTGCTCTACTTCTACGAGAAGGAGCCGAACGTCTGGGGGATCGACGCCTGGTACCTCACGGCCGTCGACTTCCGCACCGGTGAGCGCCGCTGGCGTCAGCTGACCGGCACCGGTCCGCTGTACGACAACAACTGGGCCCCGATCACCCTGGGCCCCGACGGGACGGCCTACGTCGGCGTCTTCAACGGCATCGTCGCGGTCCGCGACGGCGGCTGAGCCCCACCCCCGCCCAGCCGCCGCGGGGGCCCGTCCACCGGACGGGCCCCCGCTCAGGGCAGCCGGCCGACGCGCTCGATGGCCACCATCGCCGCGTCGTCGCCGAGGAAACCGTCCGGGGTGTGGGCGAGCAGGTCCGCGCACAGGTGGCGCAGGAGGGCTTCCGGGCCGTCGCCGGGCCAGTCCGCGGCCCGCTCCGTCAGGGGGTAGAAGGCCCCCGACGCGTCACGGGCCTCGATGACGCCGTCCGTGTACAGCAGGACCACGTCGCCCGGCTCGAAGGGGAAGGACTGCGGGGTGACGCCGGTGTCCACGAACTCGGACAGGCCCAGCGGCGGAGCCGGACGGTCCACCTGGAGGGGGACGACGCGGCCCCCGCGCAGCAGCAGCGGCGGCGGGTGCCCGCAGCTGACCATCCGCAGCGAGGGCTCCCCGTCGGGAATGTCGAGCACTGCCGCCGTGGTGAAGCCCTCGTCCGGCCGGCCCGGCCCCCCGGGGACGTCCGCGCCCCGGTCCGGGTCGGCGGCCACGGCGGCCTCCAGGTAGCCGACCAGCCCCGGCAGGTCGGCCTCCAGATGGGCGGCGGCCCGGAAGGCGCCGAGGACGATCGCGGCGTCGCCGACCGCCTCCAGCCCCTTGCCGCGGACGTCGCCGATGATCAGCCGGGTGCCGTCGGCGGTACGGGCGGCCGCGTACAGGTCGCCGCCGATCTGCGCCTCGGCCTCGGCCGACAGGTACACCGAGGCGATCCGCAGCGGGCCCATCCGGTCGCGCAGCGGTCGTAGGACCACCTGCTGCGCCGCGACCGCCAGGGAACGCAGCCGGGTGAGCTGCTGCTCGTGCATTTCGCGCAAGTGTGCGAAGAAGGTGACGAAGGCCGAGATCAGGATGAGGGCGATGATCTGGAAGGTGTGGTTGAGGTCGGTCAGGGAGGTCCGCACGATGGCCACCGCCACCTGCGCGAGGACCGCCACGGCGCCGACGAACCCGGTCGTGCGCGGACCGGCGAAGGAAGCGGTGAGGGCGGGGGCGGCCACCAGGAAGGGGCCCAGGTGGACCTCCGGCGGCGCCAGCACGTCGACCACCGTGACCATGGCGATCAGCGCGAACGGGACCGACAGCAGCACCGCGCGTGATTCCCGGAACCTGCTGGAGCGTGGGTGCGCCGGTGAGGGGTCCATGCCTCTTGCATACACCGCACACGGCCGGGCGGCACCCGCTCCGGCCGTGGGGCCGGGGCGGGTGCCGCCCGGGTGGTGCTCAGGGTGCCGGGGGCGTCAGCTCACCTGGAGGGTGACGTCGTCCACGACGAAGGAGGTCTGCAGGGAGGCGTCCTCCACGCCCTGGAACTTCAGGGTGACCGTCTGGCCGGCGAACCGGGAGACGTCGTACGTCTTGAGCTGGTAGCCGGAGGCCGCGTTCACGTTGGACAGGGTCGCCAGCGTCTGGCCGCCCACCGAGACCGTGAAGGTGTCGTAGACGGTGTTCTCGGTCTCGGCGGTGTCGATGTGCAGGTAGAAGCCGAGCTGGTACGAGGCGCAGCCGGTCGGGATGGTCACGGACTGCGAGGCGTTGTCCGTGCGGGGCGTGCCGTAGCCGTTGAGCCAGGCCTTGTAGGTGCCGCCGTGCGGGGTCTGGCCGGCCTGGTTGGTGATGACGTTGGAGGTGGTGGTCCACGGGGTGGTGCCGCTCTCGAACCCGCCGTTGACGACGAGCTGGCGCGGGGTGCACGAGGGGCCGGTGCCCGTGACGGTCAGGGTGTAGGTGGTGGTGTGGCTGACCGAGCCGGTGCCGGTGACGGTCAGGGTGTACGTGCCGGGCGCGGTGCTCGCGCCGACCTGGACTTCGAGCGTCGAGGAGCTGCCCGACTGGACCGAGGCGGGGCTCAGCGAGGCGGTCGTGCCGGCCGGGGCGCCGGTCACCGACAGGGCGACGGTCTGGGCGGCCCCGCTGACGGTCGCGGTGTTGATCGTGGAGGTGGCGCTGCCGCCCTGGGCGGCGCTGCCGGTGGCCGGGGAGGCGCTGATCGAGAAGTCCGGGCCGGGGGTGGTGCCGCCGACGGCCTGGTTCCAGACGGTGTAGGCCACGCCGTCGGCGCTGCGGTCCAGGACCGTGGCGCTGATGTTGTTCGTGGTGTCGCAGGAAGCGTGGTAGCAGGGGTCGTACGCCGCGTTCGCGGTGCCGCCCCACTTCGCGGCCTGCGCCGAGGTCTTGCGGGCGCTGGCGCCGGCCGCGTAGCCGGAGGTGGGGATGCCGCCCTGCTGGAAGGAGTAGTCGTCACTGCGGCCCTGGCCCTCGGTGTTCTCCTCGGGAGCGAGGTTCAGGGAGGTCCAGTAGGCCTTGAGCGGGGCGGCCGCCGTGGAGTTGACGTTGTTGATGAAGTAGCCGCCGTTGGTGGAGCCGACCATGTCGAAGTTGTAGTAGGCCTTGATGGCCGACTTCTGGGTGCTGGTGAGCTGGTTGACGTAGAACTTCGAGCCGTTGAGGCCCTGCTCCTCGTCGGTCCACCAGGCGAAGCGCACGTGCTTGGTCATGGTCGGGTTCTTCTGGGCGAGGACGAGCGCGTTCTCCAGCAGGGTCGCGGAGCCCGAGGCGTTGTCGTTGATGCCCGGACCTGCCGAGACGCTGTCGAGGTGCGCGCCGAACATGATCGTCTGGTCGGCGGGGCCGCCGGGCCAGTCGGCGATCAGGTTGTTCGACGGGTAGGTGCACGAGCTGCAGTTCTGCTCGGTCACCGTGTAGCCGGCGGCCTGCAGCTTGCCCTTGATGTACGCCACCGACGCCGTGTAACCGGCGCTGCCCGCACGGCGGTTGCCGCCGTTCTGGGAGGCGATCGTGCTGAACTGGGTCAAGTGCGCCTGGACGGCGGCCACGTCGATGTTCGGCGCGCCGGGGTTGGGCGTGGTGCCGCCGACGGTGAGCGCGTAGTCGACGGTGTGCGAGAGGCTGGTGCCCTGGCCCTTGACCACGACGGTCGAGGATCCGGGGGCCGCGCTGGAGGAGGCGGTCAGCGTCAGCGTCGAGGACTGGCCGGACTGCACGGTGGCCGGGCTGAAGGAGGCGGTGACCCCGGCCGGCAGGCCGGACGCGGTGAGGGTCACCTGCTGCGCCGTGCCCGTGGAGATCGCGGTGGCGACCGTGGTGGTGGCCGAGGCGCCCTGCTGGACGGTGCCCGAGGAGGGGTTCAGCGCCAGCGTGAAGTCACTGTTCTGGCCGCTCGGGGTGCAGGTCGGGTCCGCGGGCTGCGCGGGCACGCTGATGGCGTCCCAGGCCGCCTTGGTCTTGGTGAACAGGCCGCAGGTGGTGTCCAGCGCCTTGGCGGAGCTGAGCGTCGCCGTCCGGTACTTCTTGTAGGACATGCTGGAGGTCTTCAGCAGCATGCCGCCGTAGAAGATCTTGCCGGCGTTCTGGATGCCCACGCCGGTCAGCGTGGACTGGTTGCAGGTGCCGCTGTTCGGCTTGCCGCCGCCCGGGCTGGTGCCCTCGGCGAGCAGGTAGAACCAGTGGTTCATCGGGCCGGCCGCCGCGTGCACCTCGGTGCCCGGTATGGAGGAGCTGTAGCAGGCCGGGTCGTTGTTGACGGCCGCCGGGTTGTACATGTTCCGGATCGGCCCGCTGCCCACCAGGTTGATCGTCTCGCCGACGAGGTAGTCCGGAGTGTCGTACGGGGAGGGCTGGTTGATGTAGGCCTCGGTCAGCGCGCCGAAGATGTCACCGGTGGCCTCGCCGAGCCCGGACTCCTGCCCGCTGGTGCCGCCGGGGGTGTTGGAGTCGATGGCGTGCCCGTACTCGTGGGCCACCACGTCCACGCTGGCGATCCACTCGTTGGCGTTGTTGTGGCCGATGGTGACGGTGCTGCCGTCCCAGTACGCGTTCACGTCGTTGAGACCGACCTTGGCCGGGAAGCTGCGCCCGCTGCCGTTGACGCCGTTGCGGCCGAGCCACTGGCTCAGCATGTCCCACTGCTTCTGCGCCGCGAACATGAGGTCCGTACAGCCGGTCTCCTTGGAGGTGGGGTTGCCGGTGCCCCAGGAGTCGGTGGACTTCGAGAAGACCGTGCCGGAGCTGTAGTCGGCGCAGCTCAGGCCGGTCCGGTTCGGGTCGCGCAGGGAGTACGTGCCACCGGAGGCCGTGGTGTCGATGGTCAGCGGGTTCGGGCCGTTCCACTTGCTGTTGCCGCTGCCCGCGACCACCTCGTCGAAGCGGTCGACGACCTTGCCGGTGCGGGCGTCCACGAACACGTGGAGCTTGCTGGGCGCCTTGGCGGTCCGCCCGACCAGCACGGTCTCCCAGGCCAGCACCGCCTTGTCGTCCTTGAGCCTGACGACGAGCCGGCGGCTCTCCACCGTGTCGGTCTTGGCCTGCTCGGCGCGCGAGACGGCCTCGGCGGCCTGGGCCGTGACCGTCGCCGTGGTGGCCACGTCGATCACGGTCGCGGAGGCCGACTGGAGGGCGCGTACCCGGCCCTCGCCGTCGGCGAGGACCACCGCGTCGCCGCCGACGACCGGCAGACCGCGGTAGCTGCGCTCGTACGCGACGGAGTAGAGGTCTTTCACCCAGGGGGTGACCAGGCGCCGGTCGTACTGCTGCTGGGGGGAGTTGACCAGGCTGTCGAGCCCGCTGCGCACGGCCGCGTCGGCCGCGGCGACCGCCCGTTCGGCAGCGGTGGGCGGGAGGGGATCCGCGTTCTGCGAGGCGGTGGCGGTGGTGGCCAGCGTGCCGGCGAGGCCCGTGGTCAGCACCATGGCCGTGAGGGCGGCCATCCATCTGGTGGGCTGCAAGAGTCCACTCCGATCGTGTGGGGGGATGGGACGGGGAGGGGCGGGGAAAGACGGTCTGGCTGTTCGCGGCCGAGTATGGGCGTGTCCATGACCAGATCGGGACATCCCTGCGGGCATAAGACCGGCGTTATGGTGCCGCGGCGTGACGCTGCGTAAGCTGCCGGGATGCAGCTGGAGTTGAGACATCTGCAAGCCGTCTGCCAGATAGCGGAGACCGGCAGCCTGGGGGGCGCGGCGCGGATCCTCGGGGTATCCCAGCCGGCGCTCTCCGCCCAGCTGCGCCGGATCGAGCGGGTCACCGGCGGCGAACTCTTCGTCCGCGGCCGGCTCGGGGTCGAACCCACCCCGCTCGGCCAGTTCGTCCTGGCCAAAGCGCGCCGGGTGCTCAGCGAGATGGACGCCCTCGGCTCGGAGGCGCGGGCCCGCACGACCGACGCCCCGCTGCGCCTGGGCTGCATCCTGCTGGTACTGATCGACGGACTGATCGCCCGGCAGGACCTGGTCCTGTCGGGCCGGGAGATCACCGTGGACATCGAGGACTCGGCGACCGCGCTGGTACGGATGCTCGGCGCGGGCCGCTACGACGTCATCGTGTACGGCGAGGTGAACGACCACGAGGTGCCGCTGCCCGGGGGAGTGACGGCCCGCACCCTGGTCCCCAAGGAGCCCTTCTGCATCCGGATGTCAGCCCGGCACCCGCTGGCCCGGCTGGAGGCCCTCGACCTCGCCGACCTCGCCGACGAGCAGTGGATGACCCTCGTCGAGGACGACGACGGCGGACCCGAGGCGCTGGTCGAGGCCTGCGCCAAAGCCGGGTTCGTCCCCGCACTGCGCTACCGGATCACCGACCGCATGATGCAGTACGACCTGATCTCCGCGGGCCGCGCCGTCTCCCTCAGCCAGCCCACCGCACCCGCCGTGGCGGGCACGGTGATGCGTCCGCTGATCGGGGCGCCGGTGACGGGGCGCATCCGGATGGCCTGGAACCGCTCGACGGTCTCGGCCCGGCAGGCGGAGCTCTTCTACCGTTCGGCCGCCTACGCGTACCTGGCCAATGTGGACAACAATCCCTTCCACCGGGTCTGGTGGGACGAGCATCCGGAAGCGCACCCGACCCTCGACTGACGTCATTTCATACTCCGTACATGGAACGGGTATTCGGCTCCCTTTACGCTCTCCGCATGGCAGTGGCCGCCACACCACTTTTTGTGAGGTAGGGGGGCGCCTTCGGAGAGCAGGAGGAAATACCCATGAGCAAGAGAGCCCGTACGCAGGTCAGCCGGAGAGGATTCCTCGCCGGCACCGCGGCGGCCGCGGCCGCCGCCACCGTGCCCGCGATCGGCCACGCGGCCGCGGCCCCCGCGGCGGCCGCCGCCGGCCGTCCGAACATCCTGCTGATCGTCACCGACGACCAGCCCAAACAGACCGACTGGGCACTTCAGAAGACCATCGGGTGGCTCGCCGGCCAGGGCGTGAAGTTCAACCACGGACACGTCACCACCCCCCTGTGCTCACCCTCCCGCTCCTCAGTGTTCTCCGGCCGCTACGCCCACAACCACGGGGTCCGCAACAACGCCTCCTCGGCCGTGCTGGACCAGAACACCACCGTCCAGCACCATCTGAAGCAGGCCGGATATCGCACCGGCCTCTTCGGTAAATACCTCAATGCCTGGAACATCGCGGACGCGCCGCCGCACTTCGAGGAATTCGCCCTGCTCCAGCCCGGATACGTCGACGCCAAGTGGAACGTCGACGGGGTCGTCCAGACGATCAACGGCTACACCACGAACATCATCAAGAACCGCACGCTGAGCTTCGTGGACAAGGCGGCCACCGACACCCGGCCCTGGTTCGCCTACGTCACCCCGTACGCCTCGCACGGGCCCCGGACCCCCGAGGCCAAGTACGCGGGAACCCCCGTACCCGAGTGGAACGGACGCCCCTCCGTCACCGAGGCCGACCGCAGCGACAAGCCGCCCTACATCCAGGACGCGACCGGCACCCTCGCCGACGGCAAGCGCATCCGCGCCGAGCAGCTGCGCACGCTCCTCTCGGTCGACGACGCGGTCCAGGCCTTCAAGGACAAGCTGGCGGCCACCGGGCAGCTCGACAACACCCTCGTGATCTACATCGGCGACAACGGCTTCGGCTGGGGCGACCACGGCTGGACCGCCAAGTCGGTGCCCTACAGCCCCGCGCACGAGGTGCCGTTCTACCTCTCCTGGCCCGCCGGAGGCCTCGGCGCCGGCACGGTGGACAACCGCATCGTCGCCAACATCGACATCGCGCCGACCATCCTCGACGCCGCCGGAATCACCCCGAACACCCCGCAGGACGGGGTCTCGCTCCTGGGCTCCCACAGCCGCGACCACCTGCTCGTCGAATGGTGGAAGCAGGGCACCGGCACCGACCACCGCACCTGGTCCTCCTATGTGGCCAAGGACAAGCAGTACGTGGAGTACTACAAGCTGCACACCGACGCCAACGGCACGGTGTCCGGCACCGGAGAGGTCACGTTCCGGGAGTACTACGACCTCGCCGCCGACCCGTATCAGCTCGTCAACAAGCTGTACCAGGCCACCCCGACGCAGGAACGGAACCTGGGCATCCCCGCCCTGGCCGCCCAGCTCGCCGCCGACCGGGTCGGCTGACCCTTCGACTCCGGCCGGGCGTCGCCGCTCGCCAGCCGTCGCCCGGCCGGACCACACCCGTCCAGACGTTCACCGGAGCCCGCATGTCCTCCTCCTGCTGCACCCCGGGCCACGAGGCCCCGGCCGGCGCCCTCACCCTGCTCGCCGCGCCCGCGGTCCCCGCGCCCCGGCCCGTACGCGGTCTGCTCGACCTGCCCGGGGGCCGGTTCCTCATGGGCACCGAGGAGGCCGACGGGTTCCCGGCCGACGGGGAGGGGCCGGTCAGGGAGGTGGCGGTGGCCCCCTTCCGGATCGCGCCGACCACGGTGACGAACGCCCAGTACGCCACCTTCGTGAAGGCCACCGGACACGTCACGGAAGCCGAGGACTTCGGCTTCTCCTTCGTCTTCGCCGGTCTGCTCACGGCGGAACTCGCCGACACCGCACCGGCGGTGGAGGGAGTCCCGTGGTGGCGTGCGGTGTCCGGCGCGAGCTGGAAGCGGCCCGAGGGGCCCGGCTCGTCCATCGCCTCCCGGCAGAACCACCCGGTCGTCCACGTCTCGTGGAACGACGCGACGGCCTACTGCGCCTGGTCCGGGACCAGACTGCCCACCGAGGCCGAGTGGGAGTACGCGGCCCGCGGCGGCCTGGAGCGGCGCCGCTACCCCTGGGGCGACGAACTGGCCCCGGGCGGCCGCACGATGCTGAACATCTGGCAGGGCGACTTCCCCGCCCTGCACACCGGCCCCCACCTCGGCACCGTCCCCGTGAAGTCGTACCGGCCCAACGGCCACGGCCTGTACAACGCGGTGGGCAACGTCTGGGAGTGGTGCTCCGACCCGTTCGCCCCGGGCCACCCCTCCCGCGCGATGCGCGGGGGTTCCTTCCTCTGCCACGACTCCTACTGCAACCGCTACCGGGTCGCGGCCCGCAGCTCCAACACCCCCGACAGCTCCACGTCCAACATCGGTTTCCGGGTGGCGGCCTGAAGGACGGTCAGTCGACGCGGACGAGACCGGCCACGTGATCCGTGACCATGTCCAGGATCTCGGCGGCGGCCTTGTCGTCGCCGAGGACCAGGAAGTTCAGGGTCACCCCGTCCGTCATGGCCGCCAGATAGCGGGCCAGCACGGTCACCGGCACGCTCAGCTCGAACGGGGTGATCCGGCGCAGCTCTTCGAGCAGCTCGGCGTACGTCTCGCAGTAGGACTCGTACTGTTTGCGCGCCAGGTGCCCGAACTCCGGCCGGCGCAGCGCGTACTGGGTGAGCTCGTAGGTGAGCATGTGCGCGCCGGGGCTGGCCGCCACGTGGTCCCAGTACGCCTGGAAGCCGGCCCGGATGGTCTCCCGCAGCGTCGGCCTCGGCACGATCGCGGCCTTCACGAGGGTGACGTAGTGCGCGGTGATGGTCTCGATGACCGACTCCAGCAGCGCCTGCTTGGAGTCGAAGCAGTAGTGGAAGACGCTCAGGGAGACCCCCGCCTCGGCGGCGATGGACCGGGTCGTGGTCCGGGACACCCCGTCGCGGGTCATCGCGCGGATCGCCGCCTCCGTCAGCTGCCTGCGCCGGTCGGTCAACGGCATCCGTGCCATGTACGGGTTCCCCTTCGCTCCGGTGCGCCCCGAGCGGGGTGTCCGCGGGCGCAACGGCCCCCGGACGCCCCGCTCGACGCCGTCAGCTGCTGTATACGCCGACTTCGTACAGGGAGTAACCCCACTGGGTGCCGCGTCCCGCTCCGTGGACGCGTACGTACCGGGCCGGGACCCCCGCGAACTGGGCCGTGTCCAGGCCGCCGTCACCGCTCGCCGTGGACCAGGCCGTCTGCCAGTTGGTGCCGTCGGGGGAGAGCTCGATGCGGTACGACTTGCCGTACGCGCGCTCCCATTCGAGCGTGACCCGCTTGACCAGGGACGGGGAGCCCAGGTCGAACTGCACCCACTGGCCGTCGCTCCAGTCGCTCGCCCAGCGGCTGCCCCGGTCGCCGTCCACGGCCCTGCCGGGCGCGTAGCTGACGAACGGGTTCCACTCGGCGGAGCTCGCCGAGGCCGCCGCGCCCGAGGCGAGGTTCACTCCGGCCTTGTGCTGCTCGGAGTTGCCCCAGGTGCGCAGGTAGGACTCGGCGCCCTTGAACAGGTCGTCCACCACGCCCTGCCCGCCGACCAGCCGGATGTCCTCGATCCAGTCGGGCACCAGGCCGTAGTGCGAGGCGCCGTCGGTGTTGAGGTCCCACGTGCGCTGGCCGGTGGTCTGCCTGTCGATGACCGACCCGCCGTCGGTGCTGCGGAAGGGGTACGTGACCGGGTTCGGCGTGTTCGCCCCGCGCGGGCCGGGCCAGCCGCCGACGCCGTTCATGTCGGTGCCGTAGCCGTAGCCCACGTTGTACTTCTCGCGCAGCGCGTCGGTCCGCTTGGCCTCGGCGCTGAAGCCCTCGGCGCCGCCCATGTACGCGGTGGCGAAACCGCCGAGCTTGTAGAGCCGCTCGGTCCAGCCCAGGTCCATCCAGCTGTGCGAGGAGATCACGCCCGGGTACGACTCGGTTTCGAGGATGTCGAAGGCCTGGCCGGCCGCCTTCACGCTCATGTGGTCGAGTTCGAGCATCATCTTGCGTTTCATCATGCCGCGCACCGCGTAGTCACCGAGGTCGGTGAGGCCGCGGGTGTTGCACTGGGCGCCCGAGGCGTACGAGGGCACGCTCACGCCCGCCGGCAGCTCCTTCTCGGCGGCGGCCGCCGGGGCCAGGCCGATGGGGTTGTCGTGCTGCGGGCCCGCGCACTGCTCGGTCTTCCAGAAGGTTCCGGTCGACAGGAACTGCCCGACGTTGATGGCCGTTCCCAGCGCGCCCTCGTCGAAGCGGACCCCGCACAGGGCGTTGTCGAACTTGTGGCACAGGAACATGCTGCGCACGCCGAGGTTGTACAGCTCGTCGAGGCCGCGGTCGATGTCCTGCCTGCTGCACTGGGCGATGTCCAGGATCTGCTTGCAGCCGAAGGGCTCGGAGGTCTCGACGCCGAGGACCACGGCCAGCTTGCCCTGCTTGATCACCTCGCGGGCCTGGGCCGAGTCGGTGACGATGCGGAACCAGCCCTTGCCGGGGCCGCCGTACATCTTGTCGACGAAGGCCTGCATGTCGTAGGTCTTCTGCGCCTCCAGGCGGATGGCGGTCATCTCGTCGCAGCCGCGGTCCTTGAAGAAGTAGACCGAGCAGATCACCCCGTTGGTGACGAGGTCGTTGACGAGGACGCGCTGGCCGCCGCGCCAGGCGCGCTCGATCCAGGCGTAGTAGTTCTGCTGGTGGGTCAGCGAGTCGTGGGCGGGCCAGTCCTTGAAGGTGGGCCAGCCGTCGGGGTCGTGCTTGCCGTCGCCGCCCTTGGTGATGAAGTCGAAGATCGCGAGACTGCCGTCGGGGTAGTGCTCGGGGCAGTCCTTGAGCGCGTCGGCCACCCCGGCGTCGGAGAAGGGCTTTCCGCAGATCAGACGGCCGCCGAAGCCCTCGTTGGACATGATGTGGTCGTGCGCGTCGACGAAGCCCCGGACGTTGCCCTGGGCGTCGGTGCCCTTGAAGGGCTCGCCGGTCACGTTGATCTGGGAGTCGGGGGCGGGCCGTGCGGTGGGGTTCCACCAGCCGTTGTCGGCGGCCGCTCCCGGAACGGGGCCGAGCGCCATGGCGAGCAGGCCGAGGAGCAGGGACAGGATCGCGATCGGCTTGCGGCGGTGGCGGCGCGCCTCCGGTCGTTGCCTTCGTGGTTCTCGGGTCAGGGCCACTACTCACGTCCTCGGTCGGCGGAGGGCGCGGTCGAGGACACGGTCCACCGGAGGCGTGGCCGCCCTGGCACCTGTTTGTCATGTCCCGCGCAAGCATTGGGTCGAGAATCGCTACTGCCGGGTACAGAGTCAAGAGTCCGGGTCACATGACCTGATGGATCGTCACCCTACTCGTCCGTAGCGTCGCCGTCAGCGGGATGCGGAGGATCGGGCTTGACTTCCATCCCCGGGCTGAGCCCCGGGGATTCCTGCCACGGCCGTGTGACCGTCTCGGTGGGTTCCTGCTTCACGGCGCTGTGCCGGGACGGGTCCCGGTCTTACCTGCGCTCCACAGGCTGACGCCGCCAGTCCGGCGGCCTTGGCGACGTTGACCGCCGCGTTGATGTCCCGGTCGAGGAAGGCCCCGCAGTCCCTGCACTCCCATACGCGGACGTCCAGGGGCTTGGGGCCGTCTTTGGCGCCGCACACGCAGCAGACCTGAGACGTCGGCTCGAACCGGCCGATCCGCACGAAGGTGCGCCCGTACCGTGCGGCCTTGTACTCCAGCATGGCCACGAATGAGGACCAGCCGGCGTCGTGGACGGACTTGGCCAGGCGCGTACGGGCAAGTCCTTTGACCGCCAGGTTCTCAACGGCAACCGCTTGGTTCTCGCGGATGATCTTGGTTGAGCGCTGGTGGTGGAACTCGCGCCGTGTGTCGGCCACCCGTGCGTGAGCGCGGGCGACCTTGAGCCGGGCTTTTGCCCTGTTGTTGGAGCCATTCGCCTTGCGGGACAAGCGGCGCTGTTCCCGCTTCAGCTTCTTCTCCGCCCGGCGCAGGAAGCGCGGGGACTCGATCTTCGTACCGTCCGACAGGACCGCGAAATGCGAAAGACCCAGGTCGATTCCGACTTCGGACGCGGCCTCGGGCAGTGTCTCGCCCGGCCTGGTCTCGACCACGAACGACGCGAAGTACCTGCCTGCCGCGTCCTTGATCACCGTCACCGTGGACGGGACCGAGGGAAGTGTTCGAGACCACTTCACCCGCACAACGCCGATCTTCGGCAACGACAAGTCACCGCCGGCTGTGATCTTCCACCAGGCGTTCGAGGTGAACCGGACGGCCTGTCGATTGTCCTTGCGGCTCTTGAAGCGGGGCGCGCCTGTACACGGGCGCTTGCCCTTGAGGCCGTCGAAGAAGTTCCGGTACGCGGTGTCCAGGTCCCGCAGGGACTTGCAGCACCACGGCCGACACGCCGCCGAGCCAGGCGCGCTCCTCGGTCTTCTTCGCTTCGGTGATCAGCAGCCTGGACAGGTCACCGGCCTTCGGGAAAACGGCTCGCCTGCGGCGCGGGCTGCCTCACGAGCCCGCAGGGCGTCGTTGTAGACCACCCGCGCACACCCGAACGCCTGGGCCAGCGCGGAACGCTGAGGACCATTCGGGTACAGGCGGAAGCTGTACCTCAGCTGCATACCGATCACCGTATGACAGTTGGTTCATGGCCGAGTATCAGAACATCCGTGCTGGTCGTTACTGTGCCTGCGGTACGGGGCCGGCCAGGTCGGGACCCTTCACGGCGGACCTGTTCGGAACCCGCCACGACCGGGCCAATCGGGCGGCCGTGGCGGCGGTGGGCAGGGAGCGGCTCGACCTGGTCGGGATCGCCGTGCACGGGGCGCGCAACTCCGTGGACAAGGTGCTCAAGGGTGCCCGCATGCACCGCTGACGGGCGGCCGGGGCTGACGGGCTGGTCCGGGCGACGCGCCGGTTTGGGGTGGCGGGCCGGTCCGGGGTGGCGGGCTGGTCCGGGTGACGGGCGGTCCGGGGTGGCGGGCCGGACAGGCCGGGCGGGCCGGACAGGCCGGGCGGGGGGCCGGGTCCGCCGGGCGGGCGTCGGGTGAACCCCGGAAGGACGCCGGGCGGACGCCGGGAGGACGTGCAGGGGGTGGCGTTTCGGCCACGCGGCTCCTGCGGGTCGGGCGGGTGCGCGGGGTCCCTGAGCGCGCTCCCTGCCGAGGGGCGGTCCGTGCGGGGCGACCGGGCCGCGGTCGCGGGGTCCGGCTGTCGCCGGGTCGGAAAAGGGGCCCGCGGGTCCCGGCGGAAGCCTCCCGCAGCCCTGCTTGCCGCCAAGTTCCGCTCGCCGCAGGCGAAACGCGCCTCCGCCGCGCGTTCACGCGTTCTCCGTTTCTGCTTCACCGATCCGTGTGCCCCAGAGTCCTACGCCCCGTGGATTGTCATGCCCGCGGCCATGGGTGGGTGGCCGTTTCCGGCCACGCACGGCTTGTGGGGAAGGGGGCGGTCCGGTGTCTCAGCCACGTTTTCTGTTCGTGTCCTGGGTGGACGTAGAAAGACGTCAGGCGCCTGCGCCGATGGCGGGGGGACCGCACGCGGTGTGGGGGGACGGCGGCCAGGACGTCGGCTACGGAGGCCAGGACGTCGGCCGCGGCGGCGGGCCCGACGCCGTGACCTGGCGCCTGGTCGGCTCGAACAATCACGAACTCGGCCGCAGCCCTTCCGTGTACCGGGCCCTCGGCGCCTGCGGTGCCGCCGTCGAACGGCTCCGGGAACGGATCGGCGAGGCCGTCCCGCTCGTGGCGATGTCCACGGGCGCCGTGGCCGGTACGGCTCACCGCGGGGTGCGGGGCGCGGTCCCCGGCGGCTCCGGATCCGGCGCCGTGTCCGGCTCCGGCATCGGTGCCTGGACCTGGCAGCTCGTCCTCGACGAGCAGTGCGTGGCCGTGGCCGTCCGCACCTTCCGCCGTCAGCGCGAATGCCGCCACAGCCTCCAGCTCTTCCTGTCCGCCGCCGCCGAGGCGCAGGTGGCCTCCGGCGTCACCCACACCCGGCGGCTGCGCGGTCTGCGGCTGCCCGGCGCCGGGGACGCCCCGGGGCTGGCCCTGCGCGGGGGAGGCCCGCGGTGACCGCGACCACGGTGATCCCCCCGGCCGCCCCCGAGGACGAGCACATCACCCCGCGCGCCCTCACCAAGAGCGGCGATCCGGCCGACCGGATCTTCCGCGGCTCGGCCCGCACCGCCGGCGCCGCCGTGCTGCTCATCATGACCCTGGTCGGCGTGTTCCTCGGCGGCCGCGCGCTGATGGCCCTGGACGACGCCGGCTGGGCCTTCCTCACCACCTCCGCCTGGGAGCCCGACTCCCACAACTTCGGTGTGGCGGCGGTCCTGGCCGGCACGCTGCTCATCGGCGGCGTCGCGATCTTCTTCGCGCTGCCGCTGGCGATGGGTACCGCCCTCTACATCACCGAGTACGCGCCGCGCCGCGTCAAGCAGACCCTGATCAGCCTGGTCGACCTGATGGCCGCGGTGCCCAGCGTGGTCTACGGCCTGTGGGGGCTGTTCCTGTTCCAGCCGCACGTGGTCGGCCTGTCCCGCTGGCTCACCACCTACCTGGGCTGGTTCCCGCCCTTCGCGGTAGACGGGGACGACCCGAGCGACCCGCTCAGCCCGAACACCTTCTACACCTCCTCCACCTTCATCGCGGGCATGGTCGTCGCGCTGATGGTCACGCCGATCGCCTGTTCGGTGATGCGCGAGGCCTTCGCCCAGGCGCCGCCCGGCGAGCGCGAGGGCGCCTTCGCGCTCGGCGCCACCCAGTGGGGTGTCATCCGCTCCGTCGTCCTGCCCTTCGGCAGGGGCGGGATCATCGGCGGCACCATGCTCGGGCTCGGCCGCGCGCTGGGGGAGACCATCGCCGTCTTCCTGATCATCTCCCCGGTCTTCGTGATCCAGCCGCACATCCTCGAGAACGGCGCCATCTCCGTGTCCGCCCTGATCGCCCTGCGCTACGGCTCGGCCAGCCCCCTCGGGATGTCCGCCCTGATGGCGGCCGGCCTCACCCTCTTCCTGATGACCCTGGTGGTCAACTTCATCGCCTCCTCGGTCGTGGCCCGCAGCCGCTCCGGAGCGGGGGCCGACGCATGACCGCCCTCACGCACAAGCCGTACGGCGCGGGTGCTGCCGGCGCTGCGGGTGCTCCTGCCGCCGGGCGCGGGGCGCCCACCGCCGCCACCGTCCGCCCGCCCGTGGTGCACGACGGCGCCGGGATCCCGCCCGAACACCGGCGCAACACCGCGACCCTGCACGTCCGCGACGTCCTGGCCATGGTGGGCGCGGCCGCCTCCGCGCTCGCCGTGACCGCCCTGCTGTTCGGCCGGGTGCTGCCCTTCAACGCCCCCCTCGGCTTCACCGTCGTCCTCTACCTGGCCTTCATGGCCCTCTACGCCGTCCTCGTGTCCCTCGACGAGCCCGCCGCCACCGTGCGGGCCCGCCTCGCGCAGGCCCTCGTGCACAGCGTCGCCGCCCTGCTGATGGCGGCCCTGGTGTTCGTCGTCGGCTACGTGCTCATGCGCGGCTGGGACGCCCTCGCCCACCTCAACTTCTTCACCGAGGACATGGCCGCCACCGGGCCGCTGGAGCCGCTGAGCCAGGGCGGGGCGCTGCACGCCATCGTCGGCACCCTGCAGCAGATCGGCATCGCGCTGGCCGTGACCGTGCCGCTGGGGCTGGCCTGCGCGGTCTTCCTCAACGAAGTCCCGGGCCGCTACGCGCGGTTCGTCCGCACCATCGTCGAAGCCATGACCGCGCTGCCCTCCATCGTGGCGGGCCTGTTCGTCTACGCCACCTGGATCCTGCTGCTCCACTTCGACAAGTCCGGCTTCGCCGCCGCCCTCGCGCTGTCCGTGATGATGCTGCCGATCGTCATCAGGGCCTCCGACGTGGTGATCCGGCTGGTGCCGGGCTCGCTGAAGGAGGCCTCCTACGCCCTGGGCGCCGGCCAGTGGCGCACCGTGTGGACGGTGGTCCTGCCCACCTCCCGCTCCGGACTGACCACCGCCGTCATCCTGGGCACCGCCCGCGGCATCGGGGAGACCTCCCCGGTCCTGCTCACCTCCGGCATCGCCAACGGGCTCAACGCCAACCCCTTCGAGGGGCCGCAACTCTCGCTGCCGCTCGCGGTCTTCAGCCTGGTCCAGTCCCCGGAGAAGTCCATGATCGCCCGGGGGTTCGGCTGCGCCGCCCTGCTGATGGCGCTGGTGCTGCTGCTGTTCGTGCTCGCCCGCCTCATCGGCGGCAAGGCCCCGGGCCAGCTCAGCCGGGGCGCGCAGCACCGCCGGGTCCTCGCGTCGGCCCGTGACCTGGAGCGGATGCGGGCCCGGGCCGCCGAGCGGGACCTCGCCCTGGCCGAAGAGGAAGCCGGGGGCCCGGAGCCACAGGGGTGGCAGGCGCTGCCTCCGCCCCGGGCGTAGTCCCCCGCACTTTCGCGCCCCGCGCCGCGTCCATTCGTACGATCTGTGACCGATCAGGAGAGTTACCCATGCCCGGACGACCCCCGGCATACCCCGTGCGTGCCCCTTCGGGCGACCGCGCACCCGCCCGGCGCGGACGCCTGCTCGTCCGCGGACTCGCGCTGCTCCTGGCGGCGCTGGCCGCCGCCCTGCCCGGCGCGGCGCCCGCTGCCGCCGAGAGCTACGTACCGGTCTCCGGCGCGGGTTCCACCTGGAGCCAGAACGCCCTCGACCAGTGGCGGGCCAACGTCAAGCAGTACGGCATGACGGTCAACTACAGCGGTACGGGATCGTCCGACGGCCGCAACCAGTTCCGCAACGGCACCGTCGACTTCGCGGTCTCCGAGATCCCCTACGGGATCAAGGACTCCGGGGTCGTCGACCCGCCGCCCGCGCGGAAGTTCGGCTACATGCCGATCGTCTCGGGCGGCACCGCCTTCATGTACAACCTCAAGATCGGCAACCGCCGGGTCACCAACCTCCGCCTCTCCGGCGAGGTCGTGGCCAAGATCTTCACCGGCGTGATCACCACGTGGAACGACCCGGCGATCAAGGCGGACAACCCGGGCCTCGCCGCCTCCCTCCCCGCCCGCAAGATCGTCCCCGTCGTCCGCTCCGACGGCTCGGGCACGACGGCCCAGCTGACCAAGTGGATGAGCACGCGGCACGCGGCGCTGTGGGACGCCTACTGCACCAAGGCCGGCCGCTCCACGCCCTGCGGGCAGACCTCCAACTTCCCCACCGTCGCCGGCCGCGGGTTCGTCGGCCAGTCCGGCTCCAACGGGGTCTCCGGCTACGTGGCCCAAGAAGGCAACATCGGCACCATCACGTACGTGGAGTACTCCTACGCGGTCTCCACGACGGGCTTCCCGGTCGCCAAGATCCTCAACGCGTCGGGCTACTACACCGAGCCCACCGCCCAGAACGTCGCCGTATCGCTCGGCAAGGCGGAGATCGACCCCGTCGACCTCACGCAGAAGCTGGAAGGCGTCTACACCGGGGGCGACCAGCGCACCTACCCGCTCTCCAGCTACAGCTACATGATCATCCCGACCGCGCAGGAATCGAACTTCAACCCGCAGAAGGGCAAGGCGCTCGGCGCCTTCGCCTACTACTTCCTCTGCGAGGGACAGCGCTCCGTCGACCGGCTCGGCTACTCCCCGCTCCCCATCAACCTCGTCCAGGCCGGTCTGGAGCAGGTCCGCCGCATCCCCGGCGTGACCGTGGAGAACATCGACATCAAGAACTGCCGCAACCCCACCTTCTCGTCCGACGGCAGGAACACCCTGGCCGAGACCGCCCCGATGCCCGCCGCCTGTGACAAGCAGGGTCCCACCCAGTGCGAGACCGGCACCGGCGGCAACAAGACCCCGACCCAGACCGGCAGTTCGGGCGGCGGCGGGACGGCCTCCGGCGGAGCGGCGGCCTCCGGCGGTGGCACGGGCGGTGCGGGCGGCACCGGTGGTACGGGCTCCGGCGGAGCCACGGGCGGCTCCGCGGGCACGGCCTCCGGCGGTACCGGCGGAGCCGACGGCGGGAGCGGGGCCGCGGCCGCCACCGGCGGTACGGGTGACGGCGCGGGCAGTGGCGGCACGGACACCGGGGGAGTGGACCCGGTGACCGGGCAGCCCCTCGCGGCGGGCGCGGCCGACCTGTTCGGGATCCCCGTCACCACCTCGACCGGCATCGGCGGGACGCTGCAAACCGTCCTGATGGCGCTCGGCGCCCTGATCCTGCTGGCCGTCACCGTCGCCCCGCCGCTGCTCACCCGGCGCCTGGCGCGGCGCGGCCGCACGGGAGGCGGTTCCTGATGCGCACGCCGTTCCGCACGCGCACGCCGTCCCCGGACCGGGCCCCGTCCGCACGGCGGGCCCCCGCCCGCCGGATCCGGCTGCTCTTCGGCTCGCTCTGCCTGGCGCTGCTCCCCGTGGTCGCCACCTCCGGGCCGGCCGGCCTGGGGCCGCGGGCCGCGTACGCCGCCGGGGAGGGCTCCGAGGTCACCGTGTCCGGGGCCGGCGACTTCGCCGGCCTCAAGGTGACGGTCGGCCAGACCCGCAACCTCGTCGGCCAGGTCGTCAAGATCTCCTGGACCGGCGGCGAGCCCACGGTCTCCGACACCGCCTACAGCGCCAACTACCTGCAGATCATGCAGTGCTGGGGCGACGAGGCCACCGGCCCCGCAGTCGACCAGTGCCAGTTCGGCGGTTCCTCCGCCCTCGGCGCCGGCGCGGGCAACCAGGCCGGGGCCTACACCAACACCCGCCAGCTCAACTACGGCGCCAACCTCCAGGACGCGGAGAACGAGCCGCTGCCGCCCCCCACCCCGAGCGGGATCTCGTACGCCCCCTTCCGCACGGTCGGCGGGGACCCGGTCAGCCCGGGCAACTGGAACGAGTTCTACGACGTCAACAGCACCAACGAGGTTCCGTACGCCCGCACCAACGCCCGCGGCGCCGGCGAGGTCTGGTTCGAGACCCAGACCGCCGTCGAGGCCCCCGGCCTCGGCTGCGGCTCCGCGGTCCGGGACCCCCAGGGCGCTGTCAGCGGACGCGGCTGCTGGCTGGTGATCGTGCCGCGCGGCGAGAAGGAGGTCGACGGCACCGCGCACACCGCGCAGTCCAGCGGCCAGCTCCAGTCCTCCCCGCTCAGCCCGGCCAACTGGAAGCAGCGCATCGTCGTCCCGCTCGGCTTCGAACCCCTGGGCAGCTACTGCCCGATCGGCGCCGAGGAACGCGGCACCATCGGCAGCGAGATGGCCGCCGAGGCCGTCACCCGCTGGCAACCCGCCCTGTGCCAGACCGGCGGCAAGGCCATCTACGGCTACGCCCAGGTCCCCGACGAGACGGCCCGCGTCAAACTGCTCTCCGGCACGCCCGGGCTGGTCTTCCTCGGCCGGCCGGCGCCGGCCGCCGCCGACCGCAAACCCGTCTACGCACCCGTGGCCCTCTCCGGCATCACCATCGGCTTCTTCATCGAAAGCCAGGCCGGATTCCAGGCGCCGCCCGAGGTCAAGGCCCGCAACGGAACCCGGCTCGGCACGCTGCGGCTGACCCCGAGGCTGGTGGCGAAGCTGCTGACCGAGTCCTACCAGGACGGCAACTCCCGCTTCGCCGAAAGCACCGCGAAGAACCCGGTGAACCTGGGGTGGGACCCGGAGTTCATCCGGCACAACCCCACGTACGCGGGCCTGGACTTCGGCGGCAAGCTCGGTGACGCCCTGGTCCCGCAGCCGCTCGCCGACACCACCCGGCAACTGTGGGAGTGGGTGGCCCGGGACCCGGCCGCGCGCGAGTTCCTCGACGGCACGCCCGACAACACGGGCGCCCACGGGGACGCCTCGTACGCCGGCATGGCCGTGAACCCGAACTACCGGGGTCTGGCCCTGCCGTTGGACACCTTCCCCAAGAGCGACCCGTACTGCCAGCCGTTCCCGGTGGAGCACCCCGAGTCCCCGCTCTGCATCCAGGACAAGCACCCCTACGCCACCGACATGCACGCCGCCGCGCGCGCCGCGAGCCGCGGCGACACCCTGGCCCGTACCTCCTGGGACGCCACCGGCACCCCGCCCGCGTACAAGAAGGACCCGCCGCAGCTCGCCGGTTCGCGCGCCGTGCTCGCCGTCACCGATACCGCGACCGCCGACCGCTACGGCCTGGTGCGCGCCGAACTCCTCAACGCGGGCGGGAAGTTCACCGCCCCCGAACCGGCCGCCCTGATCGCCGCCGCGAACGCCCGCACGGCCGGGGCCGACGGGGTCAGCTCCCCCGATCCGGCGGCCGCGGACCCGGCGGCGTACCCGCTCACCGTCCTCACCTACGCCGCCACCGTCCCCGCCGACCTCACGGAGGCGGAGGGCAGGGACTACGGCGCCCTGCTGGCCTACGCGGCCGCCCAGGGGCAGACCCCGGGCGTGTCCGCGGGCAGCCTGCCGCACGGCTACGCCCCGCTGCCGGAGGCCCTGCGCGCCCAGACCCGGGCGGCCGCGCAGCGGGTGAGCACCGAGGCGGGCAAGAAGCCGACCCCGGCACCGGAGCCTTCGGCCCCAGCCCCGGCCCCGGGTGCCGCCGGCGGTACGCCGTCCGGCACGGGCGGTGCGGCGGCCCCCGGGGTGTCCGGCCCGTCCGGTACGGGGACCTCCGGCTCCGGAGCCTCGGCGGCGGGCGCCGGCTCGGCCGCCGGCGGCGCGGCCGCGCCCGGAGCCGCCACGGCCTCACCCACCGCCGCCGCGGCGGCCGCGGGCGCCCCGGGAGCCACCGGCACCTCGGGCGCCCCGGCGGCCCGGGCGGCGGGGACCACCCCGGACTGGGTCGTCGGAGCCGTCCGCAACGTCCTGCTGATCTGCCTCGTGGTCGGGGCGCTCGCGGCCTTCGCGGGACCGCTGCTCCCGCGCTTCCTGCCCAGGGCCCTGCCGTGGCTGCGGTCGCTGCGCGCCGCGGCGGGGGGAGCGGCCGTGGCATCCGGCGGGGCCGCGGACCTTCCGGCGGACTGGGCGACCCACAAGAAGGCGGGCCCGAGGGACTGGAGCCCGCCGGACCAGGACTGACCGGAGCCCGCGTTCCGTCCCGGCTCCACACGACGAAAGGAGGTGATGCCCGGCGACAACCGTCTGACCAATCCGCGCCAACGGAACTTCATCCCACGCGCGCCGGGCACCACCCGGGGCGCAGCCTAGCTGAGGGGTCATCCCAAGTGAACAAGAAGAAGATCGTCTTCGGCGTCTCGGCAGTCGCTCTCGCGGCCACCATCGCCGGAGCCGGCCTGGCCGCCGCCGACCCGTCGGGCCCGCCGCCGTACCGCCAGCTCTCCGGCGTCGGCTCCGACACCACGCAGGACGTCATGAACGGCCTGGCCGCGGCCATCACCGTGGGCGGCCAGAAGGTCATCGGCTCCTACGACTCCACCGGTTCCGCCAACATCACCACCAAGGACCCGGCGGTCAACGCGAACTGCACCATGGCCCGCCCGAACGGCTCGGGCGCCGGCCGCTCCGCGCTGCTCACCTCCCTCCAGGCGAGCAACGGCTGTCTGGACTTCGCCCGTTCCTCCTCGCTGAACCTGGCGGCGGCGGCACCGGGCCTGACCTACGTCCCCTTCGCGGTCGACGGCGTCAGCTACGCCATCACCCCCGGTTCGGCGATCCCGCGCAAGCTGTCGCTCACCGACCTGAAGGCGATCTACCGCTGCGACCCGAACTACGTGGGCACGGCGCCCAACTACGCCATGACGGTCTACCTGCCGCAGGCCGGCTCGGGCACCCGCAGCTTCTGGGAGTCCCAGATGGGGATCACGGACGCCGATGTCGTCGCGGGCGTCTACCCCTGCATCAAGGACAAGAAGGGCACCACCCCGGTGCAGGAGCACGACGGCCGCCTCCTCGACGACAAGTCGATCGTGCCGTTCTCCATCGCCCAGTACCAGTCGCAGTCCTCGCAGACGATCGCGGACCTGCGCGGCCGCGCCATCCTCGGCACGGTCGACGGCACGGCGCCCACCGTCCTCAACAGCGGGTTCGGCGTGAAGCGCGACGTCTACAACGTGATCCCGACCAACAAGGTCGCCACGGCGCCGTGGAGCACGGTCTTCGTCGGCCCCAACTCCGAGATCTGCAAGCAGACCTCGGTGATCAACACGTACGGCTTCGCCACCAGCCCGAACTGTGGCGACACCACCAAGCAGACCCCGTGACCCTGATCGCCGCCCGAGCTTCACATTCTGGAGACGTTGTGCTGAAGAACAGAGTTCTGCGGACCATAGCCCTGGGGGTCGCCGCCGTGACCACCGCCTTCGCGGCGGGTCTGGCCGGGGCGGGCGCCGCGTACGCCGCCCCGATCGGCACCCTCGAGATCAACCCGGCGACCGGCGCCGACACCTCCGGCATCGCGTTCACCACCTCGGCCGCCTGCCCGGACACCGCCACCAACGTGCTGGTCACGGTGGCTGGTTCCGGCTTCCCGGCCGAGGGCCTCAACGTGGTCGGCAACTCGCCCATCGCGACCTACCCGACCGCAGCCAACGGCGGCATGGTCATCCCGCTGACGTCCACCATGCGGGACTACGCCAGCCAGGCGGGCTTCACCACCCTGCAGGGCAAGTACGACTTCACCGTGATCTGCCGGACCGCCTTCAACGGCACCAGCCTCGGCGACTACACCGGTGCGATCTGGTTCACCTCGAACACGACCTACCAGAACACCGACCCGGCGGTGAAGACCGACACCGTCACCTCCCTCGCGGTCACCCCGGCCGGCCCCGCGCAGGCGGGCACTCCGGTCACCCTCACCGCGGGCGTCACCCCGGCCGGCGCCGGCGGCACCGTCCAGTTCAAGGACGGCGCGGCCGACCTGGGCACCCCGGTCACCGTGAACAACGGCACCGCGGCGCTCACCACGTCCAACCTGGCCGCCGGTACGCACGGCCTGACGGCCGTCTTCACGCCGGCGAGCGCCTCGTACAACGGCTCGGCCTCCGCCGCCGTCTCCTACGTGGTCACGGCCGCCGCGGCCACGACGACCACCACCGCCCTGGCCGTGTCCCCGGCCGGCACCGCGCCGCAGTTCAGCCCGGTGACCCTGACCGGTACGGTCACCCCCGCGGGCGCGGCGGGCGCGGTGAAGTTCACCGACACCGTCGGCGGCTCCACCGTCACCCTGGGCACCGTCCCGGTGGCGAGCGGCACCGCGGTGCTGAACACCAGCAGCCTCCCGGTGGGCGACCACTCCTTCACCGCCGTGTTCGTCCCGGCCAATGCGGGCGCCTTCACCGGCTCCGACTCGGGCGCGATCCCGTACGTGGTGGGCGCCTTCGCCGGTGTCTCCGCCTCCGAGACGATCACCACCACCGTCAACTCGGGCGCGCTGGCCATCAGTGTCGCCAACCCGCAGGTCACCCTGCCCTCGCCGGTGCTGGGCGTCGACGGGGACCTGCTGACCACGGCCGGTTCCATCAACCCGGTCACCCTCACCGACACCCGCGCCGGCAACCCCGGCTGGACCGTCAGCGGCCAGGTCACCGACTTCTCCGACGGTGCCACCCACGCCATCAACGGCCAGAACCTGGGCTGGACCCCGAAGCTCGTCGACAAGGCGCCCGCGCAGACGGTGACGGCCGGTTCCGCCGTCCCCGCCGCGAACGGCGTGGCCACCGGCGACTCGGGCACGGCGGGCCTCAAGTCCGCCCGCACCCTCGCCAACGGCACCGGTCTCGGCACCGCGCACGTCACCGCCGACCTGGCGCTGAACGTCCCGACCTCCACGGTCGCCGGCACGTACTCCGCCACCCTCACGCTCACCGCCATCTGATCCAGGCGTGAGCTCCGGGTCGGAGCGGCCCGTGCTGTCCTGCGGCCC
>NZ_JBWJVM010000017.1:0-111616 GCF_056428985.1 Streptomyces sp. CA189
TGCCGGCCGAGAGGAAGACGAGCTGGGGCCGGGTGCCTTCGCCGTCGTGGGCGCCTCCGGTGCTCTCGGTGGTCTCTGTGCGCTCAGCGCTCTCGGTGCCGGCGGACCGGTGCGCGAGCCGGCCGCGGATCGGTTCGGGGCGCTCCTCCAGCACGACGTGGACGGCTTCGGCGCGGTCGTCGGCGGCGCGGTCGTAAACGAGGGGCCGTACGACGGCGTCGAGCGGGCGGCAGACGCCGGCGGCGGACAGGGCGCGGAGCCGGGAGAAGCCGACGAGGCTGTCGGGGGTGAGGTGGAGGTACACGCTGCCGACGAGGGCGGTCCGGCAGCTGCCGGACCGCACCTGGGCGATGGTGCGCATGTGGCCCGTCATGAGGTCCTCGTAGTCGGACACCGACAGTCCGAAGAACACCCCGGTGTTCTCGAGGTCGAGGTCGCCGCGGCCCATTCCTGCGTCGGCGAGCGCCTCGCGTATGACGTCGAGGATCAGCCGGAGCTGCGGGTCGATCACCCGCGCGCGGGTGGGCGGCACCCCGTGGTGCGCAGCGTGGCCGATGACGTCGGGGGAGCCGGGAAGGCGGCAGCCGGGTCCGATGAGGGCGATGTCAGTCATGGCGGGTCTGCCTCCGGTCCGGATGGCGTCGCTCCTGCTGTGCCGCAGGACGGTCGCTCTCCACCGTGCCCGGGGGCGGTACGAGGCAGTAGACCCGGCTTTTCGTTACTTGACAGGTGCGCCGCGATCAGGTGCCGCGATCGCCCTCCTGGAGGTAGGCGGCGATCATGGCGACGTCGTTGGCGATGTCCAGGATGCCGCTCGGGTCGGTGGTCGGGGTCGAGGCGCCGGTGACGCCCGCGTAGAACACGTCGAAGCGGCCGTCGCCCTTGTCCAGGTAGCCGGCGATGGTGATGGCGCCGATGCCCAGGCGGTCGTTGAGGGCGTCCAGCCCGACGGCGGCGCCGGTCTTGGCGAACACCTTGCCGCGCGCCGGGCAGTCGCGGCAGTTCTCGGCGAGCAGCCCGTCGACTCCGAGGACGGGCAGGGACTCGCGGAAGCGGCGCGCCTCGGGGGAGCGCAGCCAGTACGTCAGCATCTGGATCTCCGCCTGCGGCGTGGACCGGTCGACGGGGTTGCCGCCGCGCCCGTCGAGGAGCTGCACCTGCGCGCGGTCCACCCCGGCCCCGTCCAGGAAGGAGGCCAGAACGGGGAAGCCGTCCATGCACGCGTGGCTGCCGGTGGTGACCGCCATCAGGCAGATGCCGAGGTTGGCGCCCAGGTTGTGGCTGACCTTGAGGATGAGTTTCGCGTAGTCGGCGAAGGGCGGCGAGGTGTACGCGGCCACGCGCGCCCGGCCCTCGTAGCCGGCGGGCAGCCGGTCCACCGGGTTCCCGCCCGCCGGATCCGCGGTCACGTCCACCCCGGCCCGTTCGAGGGCCTCGATCAGCGCGGTCCGGCCGAAGGCCGCGGGGTCGGTGATGGGGGAGACCTTCAGTACCGGTGCGGCGCCCGCCGCGATCGTGCCGGAGAGCCGGATCCGGGTGCCGTTGTCCGAGGTCGTGACCGTGATCGCCGTCGGCTTGCCCGCCGCCACGGTCGTCACCGTCGAGCTGACCCGGTACGGGGCGACCTTCGGCCGCCAGTCCAGCCGGGCGGGCGCGTCGGCGCGGTCTCCGGGGGTGGTCGTCAGGTCGATGAGGTTGTCGTTGACGATCAGCGGGGTCGGGGTGGGGATCAGGACCGGCTCGGGCCCGAAGAGCCGGTCGTCGACGATCACGTTCCCGTCGACGCGGGTGATGCCGGAGTCGCGGACCTGGCGCGCGAGGAGGTCGATGCCGGCGAGCGGGTTCTGCGGGGTGAGCGTGGCGCCGGGGACGTCGTCGGCGTAGGTGTGGTCGAGGTCGGTGAAGGCGACCGTGCCGTCGGGGCGGGTCCTGCCGCCCATGGTCAGATCGCCTTGCGCGACCAGGGCGAGATCGCCGGTCAGGGTCGCGCCGCGCCGCTGGCCGACCGCGTAGAGCGGGGTCACGAAACGGTGGTCGGGGCCGAGGGCGTCCCAGGCGCCGGAGACGCTGAACAGCTTGGCCGTGGACCCGGGGATGAAGAGCTGGTCGGGGAAGCGGCTGTGGACGGTCCGCCCGGTGTCCGGATCGACCTGGAGGAGGCCCCACTGGGCGTTGCGGTACCCCGGCTTCCGCATGACCTCCGTGATCCGGGGGTCGAGCGGGTCGGAACCCCCGGTGTCGGAGGGAGCGGGCGTCGGCGGTGTCGCTCCGGCGGCCGTGCCCGCGGTCAGGATCACGAGCAGGAGGGCCGCGCATCCGGCGGCCATGCGCCGCCGCAGGGGCCCGGGGTGCGTTCCTCTTGGCACGGCGAGCCCCGTTCGTCTGGGCGGCGGGCTCCGGAGGCGTCACCCGGTCGCGTTTTCCCGGTACCCGGTTCTCGGTCCCCGGTACTCGGTTCCCAGGGTTCAGCCAGCGTGGCACGCCCGCATCCGGCCCGCACGTCGCGCCTGTGCGCGGGGGCCGCCGCGCGTACGCGACGGCCCCCGCCCGTACGGGCCGGACGGTCAGCCGGTGAAGCCGGCCGTGATGGAGGTGAACTGCCAGTCGCTCTGGGCGATGCCCGAGCAGGTCTCCTGCAGGCCGCCGCCGGGGCAGCCGCGGTCGCGGTTCACCGACCAGAAGGCGAGGCGCGCGATGTGGTGGGAGTTGGCCCAGTCGCGGATGTCGGTCCAGTTCTGGACGGTGGTGGTCTCCTGGGTGTCGCTGATGCCGTTCATGCCCGAGATGCCGATGTGGGAGTACGCGGTCGCGTCGTCCCAGCCGTAGGTGGACTTGAGCTTGGCCTTGAGGCCCTCGGTCGCGCTGACGGTGCTTGCGTACATGTCCGTCGAGGCGTTGCCGAAGTCGAACGGCATGATCGTGAAGACGTCGATGCCGGCGTTCAGCGCCTTGGACTGCTCGATCAGGCGGTTGCCCCAGCTCGTCGGGCCGGTGGTGGAGGTGCCGAAGGTCAGGATGGTCCGCAGGCCGGGGTTGTTCTGCTTGACGATCTTGAGGGCGCCGAGGATGCGGTCCTGGACCACGGCGTTCTCGAACTCGTCGGTGTTCTCGATGTCCACGTCGATGGCCTTCAGGCCGTAGGCGTCGATGACCTGCTGGTAGGCGCCGGCCAGGGCCTCGGCGGTGGCGCAGTTGGGGCCGAGCTTGTTGCCCTGCCAGCCGCCGATGGAGGGCACGATGTCGCCGCCCGCCGCGCGGATCGAGGCGATGGTGCTCTGGTCGATGCCGCCGGTCAGCGGGCGCTGGCCGTCCCAGGACGGGTTGCAGCCGCCGGAGGAGAGGATGAACGCCATGGTGAACCACTTGGTGCCGGTCGCGTTCATCACGGCGGTCGCGCTCGGCGGGTTGCCCCAGCCGAGGTAGAGGTACGGCGCGGCCTGCTTGAAGCCGGTCGGCGGCGTGGTCCCGGTGTCGGTGGTGACGTTGACGGTGTTCGAGGCGGCCGAGGTGTTCCCCGCGGCGTCGCGGGCGCGCACGGTGAACGCGTAGGCGGTGCTGGGGGTCAGGCCGGTGACGGTCGCGCTGGTGGCGGCGGAGGTGGCGACCTTCGTCCCGCCCCGGTAGACGTCGTAGCCGTTCACGCCGACGTTGTCGGTGGACGCGGTCCAGGACAGGGACGCCGTGGTGGAGGTCTTGCCGGTGGCGGCCAGGCTGCCGGGCACGGTGGGCGCCTGGGTGTCGACGGTGCCGCCCGGGCCGTCCAGGGTGATGTCGTCGGCGTAGTAAGTGCCTTGCCCGTACCAGCCGTTGAGGTAGATCTCGGCGCTGGTCTGGGAGGCCCCGGTGGTGAAGGCGACGGTCAGCTTGGTGTAGGCGGCCGCCGACGGGGTCCACGTGGAGGCGCCGCCGGTGACCCCGAGGTAGACGTAGCTGCCGCGGACCCAGGAGGAGAGCGTGTAGCTGGTGTTGGGCTGTACGGCGACGGTCTGGACGCACTTGGCGTTGTCGCTCGCACTGGCGGCGCCGGCCAGTGCCTTGCTCCCGCCGTGCACCGGTGAGCCGACCACGGAGCCCAGCCCGCCGGAACAGGACCAGCCGGCCGTGCTGCCCGACTCGAAGTCGCCGTTCGAGAGGATGTTGGCGCCGAAGGCCGCCCCGGGGGAGGTCAGCACCGCGGCCGCGCCGAGCAGCGTCGCGCCGAGGCCGCAGGCCAGCCGGGTACGGGTACGGGTTCGGGTGGGGGTACGCAAGGGAAGTGCCTCCAGTGGGAATGGGGGGACGGCGTGGAACGCGAAGCGCGGGCGTGCTGCCCGCCGGGGACGCGTGGGGACGGGGCGGCGGGTGGGGAGGCCCGTGGTGGGGCCGTACGGCCGGGCGGGCGCGGGGAGTTGACGACGTATCCGCTTCGTGGCCGGGAACCTAATCCTCCGGAAGGACCGCCGTCAACAGGTCTGGACCAACTGATAGGTGGCTATCTCAATCGGAAGGTTTACTAACGGTGGTGCTTGACAAGCCTGCCGCCCCTTCGGAAGCATGTCGCGGTGCCAGCCTCCCGCCCCCACCACGTCGCCGTCCTCGTCCTCGAAGGGGCGAAACCCCTCGACGTCGGCATCCCCGCGCAGGTGTTCACGGCCCGCGCGAGCATGCCCTACGAGGTCCGGGTGTGCGGCGCCGCCCCGGGGCTCGTGACCGGCGGCGACGGCCTGGCGTACTCCGTCGCCCACGGCCTCGAAGCCCTCGCCTGGGCCGACACCGTCTTCGTCCCCGGCTACCGGTTCCCCGACCGCGAGGACCCGCCGCGGGCCGTCGTCGAGGCGCTCATCGCCGCCCACGACCGGGGCGCGCGGCTCGCCGCCATCTCCACGGGGGCCTTCGCGCTCGCCGCCACGGGCCTGCTCGACGGCAAGCGGGCCACCACGCACTGGCACTACACCCGGGCGCTCGCGGCGAAGTGGCCGCTGGTCCGGGTCGACGAGAACGTCCTGTTCGTCGACGAGGGCTCCGTGCTGACCTCGGCGGGCGCCGCCTCGGGCATCGACCTGTGCCTGCACGTCCTGCGCAGTGATCTCGGGGTGGCCGCCTCGAACCACACGGCCAGGCGGCTGGTCGCGGCCCCCTACCGCAGCGGCGGCCAGGCGCAGTACGTGCCGCGCAGCGTGCCCGAGCCGCTCGGCCCGCGGTTCGCCGCCACCCGGGAGTGGGCGCTGCACCGGCTCGGCGAACCCCTCACCCTGGAGGCGCTCGCCCGGCACGCGGCGGTGTCCCCGCGCACGTTCTCGCGGCGGTTCGCCGAGGACACCGGGTACACGCCGATGCAGTGGGTGATGCGCGCCCGCATCGACATGGCCCGCGAACTGCTGGAGCGTTCGGAGCGGAGCGTGGAGCAGATCGCCGCGGACGTGGGCCTGGGCACCGGCGCGAACCTGCGGCTGCACTTCCAGCACATCCTGCGGACCACGCCGAGCGAGTACCGGCGCACGTTCGCCCGGGGCGAGTGACGGGGACGGCCCGCAGCGCCCGTCGTCGCGCAGCTCCCGCCCTCGCACGGCTCCCGTCGTCGCGTGGCGCGATCCTTGCGGACCGTGGCGATCGCGCCGCTGTCGTGGGCGCCCGCGACCCGCGAACCTGGTGACGAACCCAAGGGACAGGGAACAGGGAGACACCATGACTCGCATCGCCATCAACGGATTCGGCCGCATCGGACGCAACGTGCTGCGCGCGCTGCTCGAACGCGACAGCAAGCTCGACGTCGTCGCGGTCAACGACCTCACCGAACCCGCCACCCTCGCGCGGCTGCTCGCCTACGACACCACCTCCGGCCGGCTCGGCCGGCCGGTGACCGTCGACGGGGACGTCCTCGTCGTCGACGGCCGCCGCATCAAGGTGCTCGCCGAGCGCGAACCGGCGCAACTGCCCTGGGCCGAGCTCGGCGTGGACATCGTGCTGGAGGCCACCGGCCGCTTCGCCACCGCCAAGGCCGCCCGCGCCCACATCGACGCGGGAGCCAAGAGGGTGCTCGTCAGCGCACCGGCGGACGGGGCCGACATCACCCTCGCGTACGGGGTGAACAGCGACTCGTACGACCCGGCCCTGCACACGATCGTCTCCAACGCCTCGTGCACGACCAACGCCCTCGCGCCGCTGGCCGCCGTACTCGACGAACTCGCGGGCATCGAGCACGGCTTCATGACCACCGTGCACGCCTACACGCAGGAGCAGAACCTCCAGGACGGTCCGCACCGCGACCCCCGGCGCGCCCGCGCCGCCGCCGTGAACATCGTGCCGACCACGACGGGCGCCGCCAAGGCCATCGGCCTGGTCCTGCCGAACCTGGACGGCAAGCTCTCCGGCGACTCGATCCGCGTCCCCGTTCCGGTGGGGTCCATCGTCGAGCTGAACACCACCGTCGCCCGCGACGTGACCCGCGAGGACGTCCTGTCCGCCTACCGCGCCGCCGCCGAAGGGCCGCTCGCCGGCGTGCTGGAGTACTCGGACGACCCGCTGGTCTCCTCCGACATCACGGGCAACCCCGCCTCGTCGATCTTCGACTCGCAGCTCACCCGCGTCGAAGGCCGCCACATCAAGGTGGTCGCCTGGTACGACAACGAGTGGGGCTTCTCGAACCGGGTCATCGACACGCTCGAACTCCTCGCGAGCCGCTGAGCCCGGCCCCGGTCACCGGGCGCGCCGCGGACCGGGATTCCGGTCCGCGGCGCGCTGCTTTTACCGTCCCTTCCCGGCCATGCGCAAGGCTTGAACCAGAAAATCCTTGATGTCGCACTAGACTGGCGGGTTGTTTGGCGCTGGACCGGAACAACCTGGGCGGACCCGGGCTCCGCCCGGCGACCCGGAGGGTTCCGGGAACACGACGCGAGGGCCGATGGCAGCCACACCAGAGCACGGTGAAGTCACTCTGCTCGACGACGGGACGGGGCTAGACGACGGGACGGGGCTAGACGACGGGACCGGGCTCGACGACGGGACCGCGCCCGGCGCCGGCGAGGGGTACGAGGAGTCCGGCAAATCGGCCCGGTTCTCCGCCGGACCCGCCGCCCCGACGCGCACCCTCGTCGACGTCTTCGAGGCCTCCGTACGGGCCCACCCCGACGAGCTCGCCCTGGACGACGGAGCCACCCGGCTGACCTACCGGGCGCTCGCCGCCGAGGTGGAGCGCCGGCGCCAGGCCCTCGCGGCCGCCGGGGTGGGCCTCGGCGACCGCGTCGGCGTACGGGTGCCGTCCGGGACCAACGAGCTGTACGCGGGCATCCTGGCCGTCCTCGCGGCGGGCGCCGCCTACGTGCCCGTGGACGCCGAGGACCCGGACGAGCGGGCCGACCTGGTCTTCGGCGAGGCCGGAGTACGAGCCGTACTGGGCGCCGGCCAGCGCATCGAGACCGCCGCACCGGGCAAGACCGCCGCACCGGGCAAGACCGCCGGCCCAGGCGCGTCCGCCCCCGCCGCCCGCCCCGGCCCCGAGCACGACGCGTGGATCATCTTCACCTCCGGCTCCACCGGCAAGCCCAAGGGCGTGGCCGTCAGCCACCGCAGCGCCGCCGCCTTCGTGGACGCCGAGGCCGCGCTGTTCCTCACCGAGGAGCCCATCGGCCCCGGCGACCGGGTCATGGCCGGACTCTCCGTGGCCTTCGACGCCTCCTGCGAGGAGATGTGGCTGGCCTGGCGCTACGGCGCCTGCCTCGTGCCCGTGCCCCGCTCCCAGGTGCGCAGCGGCGCCGACCTCGGCCCCTGGCTGGCGGAGCAGGAGATCACCGTGGTCTCCACGGTGCCGACCCTGGCCGCGCTGTGGGAGCCCGAGGCCCTCAACGAGGTCCGGCTGCTGATCTTCGGCGGCGAGGCCTGCCCGCCCGAGCTCACTCAGCGCCTGGTCACCGAGGGCCGCGAGGTCTGGAACACCTACGGCCCCACCGAGGCCACCGTCGTCGCCTGCGCCTCGCTCCTGACCGGCGAGGAACCGATCCGCATCGGCCTCCCGCTGAACGGCTGGGAACTGGCCGTCGTCGACGAATCCGGCGAACCGGTGCCCATGGGCGGCAGCGGCCAGCTCGTCATCGGCGGCGTCGGCCTGGCCCGCTACCTCGACCCCGAGAAGGACGCGGAGAAGTACGCCCCGCTGGAATCCCTCGGCTGGGAGCGCGCCTACCGCAGCGGCGACCTCGTCCGCGCGGAGCCCGAGGGGCTGGTGTTCCTGGGCCGCGGCGACGAGCAGATCAAGCTCGGCGGCCGCCGGATCGAGCTGGGCGAGGTCGACGCCGCCCTCCAGGCTCTGCCCGGAGTCGCCGGCGCGGCCGCCGCCGTCCGCACGGCGCGCAGCGGCAACCAGCTCCTCGTCGGCTACCTGGTCACCCAGGACGGCTGGGACCACGCGGCGGCCGTGACCCGGCTCCGCGCCGAGCTGCCCGCGGCCCTCGTACCGCTGCTCGCGCCGGTCGAGGAGCTGCCCACCCGCACCTCCGGCAAGGTGGACCGCAACGCACTGCCCTGGCCGCTCCCGGAACTGGAGACCAGCGGCCCCACCGAGCAGCTCTACGGCACCGAGGCCTGGCTCGCCGAGCAGTGGAGCGAGACCCTGGGCGTGGCCGTCACCGGCGCCGCCGACGACTTCTTCGCGATCGGCGGCAGCAGTCTCGCCGCCGCCCAGCTCACCACCCGGCTGCGCACCCGCTACCCGAGCGCGGCCGTCCTCGACATCTACCAGCAGCCCACCCTGCGCAAGCTGGCCCGGCACCTGGAGAAGTCCGCGCAGGACGACGGCGCCGTCCGGACCATCGCGCCCGTGCCGCTGCGGGCCAAGGTGATCCAGTCCCTGCTGCTGCTCCCGCTCTTCACCCTGGTCGGCCTGCGCTGGACGGTGGCGCTGCTCGCCCTGGGCAACGCACTGCACTGGTTCGGGGCCTATCCGTGGGCGCCAACCGCCTCGTGGTGGCTCGTCGCCGCCGGCGCCGCCCTGCTCTTCAGCCCGCCCGGCCGCCTCGCGATCGCGGCCGGCGGCGCCCGGCTGCTGCTGCGCGGGGTCAAAGCGGGCCGCCACCCGCGTGGCGGAAACGTTCACCTGCGGCTGTGGATGGCCGAGCGGCTCGCCGAGTGCTCCGGCGCCACCTCGCTCAGCGGGTCCTGGCTGGAGCGCTACGCGCGGGCGCTGGGCGCCAAGATCGGCCCCGAGGTGGACCTGCACTCGCTGCCGCCCGTCACGGGCATGCTCAAGCTCGGCCGCGGCTGCGCCGTGGAGTCCGAGGTGGACCTCTCCGGCCACTGGCTGGACGGGGACCGGCTGGAGATCGGCACCGTGAAGGTCGGCGCGGGCGCCGTCGTCGGCACCCGCAGCATCCTCTTCCCCGGCGCCCGGGTCGGCAAGCGGGCCGAGGTCGCCCCCGGCTCCGCCGTGGTCGGCCAGATCCCGACCGGCCAGCGCTGGGCCGGCGCCCCCGCCGGCAAACTCGGCAAGGCCAAGCGGAACTGGCCCAAGGAGCGCCCGCCGCGCCGTCCGCACTGGCGCGCCGCCTACGGGGCGGCCGGCTTCTGCCTCACGGCCCTGCCCGTGCTCGCCGCCCTGCCCGCCCTCCTCGTGGCCGGCCGGTTCGTGCCCGCCGACGCCGGACTCGGCCGGGCCCTGGCCGGAGCGCTGCTCGCCGTGGTGCCGGGGGCGCTCGCCTTCGGGTTCGCGTACGCGGCTCTGCTCCTGGTCTCCGTACGCCTCCTCAGCCTCGGGCTGCGCACGGGCGTCCATCCCACGCACAGCAGGATCGGCTGGCAGGCCTGGACGGTCACCCAGCTGATGGACCTCTCCCGGGAAACCCTCTTCCCCCTGTACGCCGGACTGATCACCCCGGTGTGGCTGCGGCTGCTCGGCATGAAGATCGGCCGGGGCGCCGAGGTGTCCACCGTGCTCGCGCTGCCGAGCCTCACCACCGTCGGCGAGGGCGCCTTCCTCGCCGACGACACCCTGACCGCCCCGTACGAGCTGGGCGGCGGCTGGCTGCGGATCGGCCACTCCGAGATCGGCCGCCGAGCCTTCCTCGGTAACTCCGGAATGACCGCGCCGGGCCGCTCCGTGCCGGACGACGGGCTGGTCGGCGTACTGTCCGCCACCCCGAAGAAGGCCAAGAAGGGCAGCTCCTACCTGGGCCTGCCGCCGGTCCGGCTGCCTCGGTCCACCGCCGACGCCGACCAGAGCCGGACCTACGATCCGCCCGCCCGGCTGCTGTGGGCGCGCGGGCTGGTGGAGCTGTGCCGGCTTGTCCCGGTGTTCTGCTCGACCGCGCTCGCCGTGCTGACCGTGGCGGCGTTCTGCGCCCTGGCAGCGGCGGACGGGCCCGGGCCGTGGGCGACCGCGCTGCTGTCCGGAGCGGTCCTGCTCGCCGCCGGGGTGGCCGCGTGCCTGGTCGCGGCGGCCGCGAAATGGCTGCTGGTGGGCCGGCACCGGGCGGGCGAGCACCCGCTGTGGAGCGGCTTCGTCTGGCGCAACGAACTGGCCGACACCTTCGTCGAGGTACTGGCCGTGCCCTGGCTGGTCGGCTCGGTGCCCGGTACGCCCGTGCTGTCCCTGTGGCTGCGCGGACTGGGTGCCCGGATCGGCAGGGGCGTGTGGTGCGAGAGCTACTGGCTGCCCGAGACCGACCTGGTCGTCCTGGGCGACGCGGTCAGCGTGAACCGGGGCTGCGTGTTGCAGACGCACCTCTTCCACGACCGGATCTTGCGGACGGATACTGTGGTCCTCCGTGAGGGCGCCACCCTGGGCCCGGGTGGAATCGTCCTGCCCGGGAGCACGGTCGGGGCCCGCAGCACACTGGGTCCGGCCTCCCTCGTGATGGCCGGGGAATCCGTTCCCGCCGACACCCGCTGGCTGGGCAACCCGATCGAGGCGTGGCGGTCCTGAAGGGCGGGTCCGGGCGTTCGGAACGGGGCGTCCGGGTCCGGCACCACCAGCACGTCGTACGAGCACAACGCAGGGAGCGGAAGCGGCAGTGAACGGCCAGAAGACAGCGGCATCGGACCCGTACTTTCCGGCCAACGGCGACCCCCGTTACCGCGTGCACCGGTACGAACTCGCTCTGGAGTACCGCCCCGGCCCCAACCGGCTCGCCGGGACGGCCCGGCTCAGCGCGATCGCCGGACGGGCGCCGCTCACCGAGTTCCACCTCAACCTGGCCGAGTTCAAAATAGGCCGGGTCATGGTGAACGGCCGGGCGCCGCACTACAGCCACCGGGGCGGCAAGCTCCGCGTCCGGCCGCCCAAGCCGCTGCCCGCCGGCGCCGCCTTCACCGTGGAGGTGCACTGGGCGGGCAACCCCACACCGGTGCGCAGCCCCTGGGGCGGCCTGGGCTGGGAGGAACTGACCGACGGCGCGCTGGTGGCCAGCCAGCCGGTCGGCGCGCCCTCCTGGTACCCGTGCAACGACCGGCCCGCGGACAAGGCCTCGTACCAGATCTCGGTCAACACCCCCTCCGCCTACACCGTGGTGGCCGGCGGCCGGCTGCTCACGCGCACGACCCGGGCCTCGACGACCACCTGGGTGTACGAGCAGCCGGCACCGACCTCCACCTACCTGGTCGGCCTGTCCATCGGCATGTACCAGACGGTGCTGCTCGGCGACCCCGGGCTCGGCGGCGTCCCGCAGAGCGCCCACGTACCGGCGCACCTGCTGCCCCGCTTCTCCCGCGACTTCGCACGGCAGCCCGCCATGATGCAGCTGTTCGAGGAGCTGTTCGGCCCCTACCCCTTCGGCGAGTACGCGGTGGTCGTCGCCGACGAGGAGCTGGACGTGCCGGTGGAGGCCCAGGGGCTCTCCCTGTTCGGCGCCAACCACGTGGACGGCGTACGCGGTTCGGAGCGGCTCATCGCCCACGAGCTCGCGCACCAGTGGTTCGGCAACAGCGTGACCATCGCCGACTGGCGGCACATCTGGCTCAACGAGGGCTTCGCGAAATACGCGGAATGGCTCTGGTCGGAGCGGTCCGGCGGCCGCACCGCGCACGAACTGGCGGCCGCCGCGCACCGCCTGCTGTCCGGGCAGCCGCAGGACCTCCTGCTGGCCGACCCGGGACGCAAGCTGATGTTCGACGACCGCCTCTACCAGCGCGGCGGGCTCGCCGTGCACGCGATCCGCTGCGCACTGGGCGACGGCCCGTTCTTCCGCATGCTGCGGGAGTGGGCCACCGTGCACCGCCACGGCGTGGTCACCACGGCCGGCTTCACCGCGCACGCGTCGCGCTACGCGCTCGAACCGCTGGACGACCTGTTCGCGGCCTGGCTGTCCGAGCCGGCCCTCCCGCCGCTGCCCGCACCGGCCGCGGCGCCGTAGGGCGCCTCCTAGAGCCATCCCTTCTTCTTGACGAAGACGAAGGTGCCCAGGGATGCGGCGAGGACGGTGCCGAGGAGGACCGGCAGGGCGAAGAAGTTGTCGAAGCCGTACTCGTTGAGGTGCTCGAAGTTGGCGCCCGGGATCGCGGCGAAGGTGGACGGAATGACGAACATGAGGGTCAGTGCCGTCAGCTTCCGGTTCTCCACGGTGGACTTGACCTGATCTTCCGTCAGGGCGTTCAGGCGGTCCATGTCCCGGTTGAAATCGCGCAGTTCGTCGCGGATCTCGTGCAGGACGGCCAAGGTCTCGGCCTGCTCCGCGGCGGTCGTGGCGGCGTCGGTGCGGATGTCGGTGCTGGTGCTGGTGCTGATGGTCATGACAGTGCTTCCTTCGGTGAACGGGGAATGCGAACGGGGAAATGGGCGTGACGGGGCGCGAGACGTCGCGCGGACCGGACAGGGCGGCCTGTGGACGCCCCGTAAAGGGGTGGGTGGAGGAGCCCGGAGCATGCCGGACGAGCCCGCCGGAACGGCTGGGCGCGGGGTTGCCGGAACGGGCCGGAGAAGGGTGAGACGGCTGGGCGGCGGGCGCCGACGGGCCGTCGGGGGTGGAGAGAGGGCTCTGGTTACGCGGAGATGCGGCTCAGAGCGCGGCGGAGGACGAGGCGACTCGGCGCGGGTGGTTCAGTGGACTCGGACTGTGATCCATGGGGCGATCGCCTCCTCTCGGCAGGGCGTACGGCATACGCGGTCGTGGTCGCGGCCATCGGCCATCGGACGGGCGAGCGCAGTGCACTCACGGGCGGCGACACCTCAACGCTAACAGCAGCTCAGGGGCCCCATCCGGGTCTTTGGTCCCACCGGCCGGGCCGAAGGTCCCTTCCGCGGGAACGCGAAACGCCCCGCCCGGCCCACCGCTCCCGGGGTCGGAATCCGGTGGGGCGCGGGGGCCGGGCGGGGCGTGCGGCGAGCGGGGTCAGTACCTGAGCGCCGTGCCGACGGTGGCGCGCACCTCGCCCGAGAGCTTGTGGGTGCTGCGTGCGGTCCCGTCCTTGGACTGGCCGGCGGGCACGTCGGATACGGTGACGACCACCGTGTCCAGCGGATTGCCGGAGGCGTCCTTGTAGTCGACCTGGACGGCGAAAGACTTCGTCGAGCCGTCGGTGTTGCGGGCCGTGACGGTCACGGCCGAGAGTCCGTCGCCGTCGGTGGTGACGCTGCCGAGCGTCACCGCGTCCTTGGCGTCGACCCCGTCCTTGACCTCGTCCAGTTGCTTCTTCGCGGCCGCGGTGGCCGAGTCGACCGCGTCGGCGGCCTGTGACTGGGCCGAGGCGGCGGCCGAGGCCGCCTTGGACACCCCTTCCGACACGCTGCCGTCGGAGTCGGAGCAGCCGGCCGTCGCGGCGAGCACGGCCGCCGCGAGCAGGGCGCCGCAGGCGCCGCGGATCGCCTTCCTGTGGTGCGTGGGGGTCAGGGGCATGTGACGCCGACCGAGGCCGCGACGAGGGTCTCGTCGAACTTCTGGATCTGGGGCTTCAGCTGGGTCAGGGCTTCGGATCCGGTGGTGTCGCCCGGCAGGTCGCCGAAGCCGGACTTGAGATCGCCGACGGCGGATCCGACCGCCGACCTCTTCGCGGATTCCAGGTCCTTGAGGGAGGAGGAGACGTTGTCCCAGTCCGTCTGGACCGCGTCGACGGCGTCCTTGACCTGGTCCTTCGTCGCGGAAGCCGGGTCCAGGGCCGCCAGCTTGGCCTGGTCCGCCTTCAAGGTGGAGAGCCCGGTGCAGAGCTCCGAGGCGGCCTGGGTCGCCTGCTCCTTGGGGCTCGAGTCATCCGAGGAACAGGACGTGAGGAACAGGGCCGCGGCCGCGCCCAGGGCCGCGGCGATCGGGAGACGCTTCATGGAAATCCTTCCCATTTCGGAACTTCTGGATAAAACCTGACATACAAACTAATGGGCTGCATCCGGGGGGAGTTCGGTCCGCCGGGCCTCCGCCTCCGATACCGCCTCGTCCACGGTGCGGTGGACCCCGCGCGCGCCCAGCCGATCGCCGAGCGGGTGGCGGGCGAGCTCCCCGGCGGCCGTCGACCGCAGCCGGGCCAGATGGAAGGCGACGCCCTTCCGGTCGAGTTCCTCGCGGAGTTCCTCGAGGGTGTCCAGGACGGGAACGCCGAGCTGGAAGCAGGCGGTCAGGTCCAGGACGACGGTCCGGGGCGCCACCGGGGCGGTCCGCAGCCGCTCCAGCACGTCCAGCCGTACCCGGTTGACGTTGCCGAAGAAGAGGCTGCCGTCGGGGCGTACGACGAGGACGGCGGGATCGGTGGCGGCCTCCTCGTGGCCGGCGGTGTCGGCGTACAGCCGGGTCCCGGGCAGCCGGCCGAGGACGGCGACCCTGCGCCGGCTGGCGGCGGCGATGAACAGGACGAGCGAGAGCGCGACGGCGAGCAGCAGTCCGGGCAGCAGGTCGAAGAGGAGCACGCCGAACAGGGCGGTGAGCGCGACCCACAGGCTGCGCCGGTCCAGACGGAAGTAGCGGCGGAGTTCGCCGACCCGCAGGAAGCCGCGTACGGCGAAGATGACGATGGCGCCGAGGACCGGCTCGGGCAGGTCGGTGAACAGCGGGGTGAGGAAGGCGCCGGTCAGCAGGATCAGTCCCGCCGCGATCAGCGCGACCATCGGTGTCCGGCCGCCCGCTCCGACCGCGGCCGCGCTGCGCGAGGCGCTGCCGGAGACGACGAAGCCTCGGAAGAGCCCGACGGCGATGTTGCTGACGCCCACGGCGGCCATCTCCCGGTTGGCGTCCACCTCCTGGCCGTGTTCCCGGGCGAAGCGGTTGGCGATGCTGAAGGCCTCGGCGAACACCACCAGGGCCACGCCCAGGGCCCCGCCGAACAGGGCGATCCAGTCCGCGGCCGGGATGTCCGGCAGGTGGGGGACCGGTACGGCCGAGGGGATGCGGCCGACGGTCTCGACGCCGTGCTCCTCGAGGTCGAGGGCCGCCGACAGGAGCAGGGCCGCCACCAGGACGATCAGGGAGGCGGGCAGGCGCGGGACGAAGCGCTCCAGCAGGAACAGGGCGGCCAGCGCGGCCGCCCCGACGGCCAGGGTGACCAGGGACCAGTGGGGGGCTCCGGACAGGACGGTCCACAGCCGCTCGAAGAAGTTGCCGTCACCGCCCGCCACTCCGACGAGCTTCGCGGCCTGCCGGACGACGATGGTCAGGGCCATGCCGAACAGGAAGCCCAACAGGGCTGGTTCGGCGAGGAAGTTGGTCAGGAACCCGAGCCTGGCCAGCCCGGCCGCCAGCAGCACCGCGCCCACGATGACCGCGAGGGCGGCCGACAGCCCGACGGCGTCCTCGGGGGCGGGACTGACGGCCGAGACGGTGGCGGCGGACAGGACGGCCGCCGCCGAGGTGGCCCCGATGAGCAGGAAGTTGGATCGGCCCAGCAACGCGTACACGAGGAGGGCCACCGGAGCCGCGTAGAAGGCGTTCTGCGGGGGGACCCCCGCGATCTGCGCGTACGCGACGCACTCCGGCACGATCAGTGCCCACGCGGTGAGGGCGCCCAGCGTGTCGCCCCGCAGCCATCTGCCGCGGTAGTGGCGCAGCCAGGGGGCCACGGAGCTCGCCGCGGCCTTGTCGTGTGGTCCTGCCGTCCGCGGAACGCTCACCGCTCGGGCCCCTTCCTCAATTCGGTGAAGACTCCGCAACTCGGTGAAGGCTCCGCGGGCGGCGGCCGTCGCGCGCGGCGCCGCACACCGCTGTGGCCCGGACCCGGGGGAGGAGCCACCGGTCCGGACCACAGCGTCGTCTCGGTTCTCAGGCCGCGAAGACCTCACGGAGCTGCTGCTCCTGCGGGCCGGAGAGGTTGGAACGGATGAGCTGCGCCTGCCCGCCCGGGAAGGAGCCGCGGACCCGCTCGACCACGGCGTCGGAGGAGAGCAGGAAGAGCGCCGAAGTGCCGGGCTTCACCTCGGACTTCACCTCGTCGATGAACTGGTCGTCGATGCCGACGTCGGAGAGGGATCCACCGATGGCCCCGGCCGCCGCGCCCACGGCGGCGCCGAGCAGCGGCACGAAGAACAGGAGCCCGAAGAGCATCCCCCAGAAGGTGCCGGAGAGCGCGCCGGCGCCCGTGAGGCTGTTCAGCTGCTGGGTCTTCGGCTTCTTCGCGTCGTCGTGCCAGGTGACGACCGCCGCGTCGTGCACCTGTATCAGCTGTTCCTTCTGCAGGGCGAGCAGGGCGGACTCCGCCTGCTGGGCTCCCTCGGGAGTGGGGAACTTCCAGACGGTGAGAGTGGTGGATGCCACGTAACGCTCCAGTTCCTGGACGGTGTTGCTTGGCGTTGCTTGGCGTCCAGTACAACCCAGAAATGGACAATTCACCACAATTACCACGATCGCGACTCGTTGTCATCTGCTGTGTCGTTAGGGTGATTCCCCCGTTCGGCCGTACCCGACTGTCCGGCCGGGCGGATCCGCCCCAAGGGTGGGTAGGGCGGGGCGCATCGACGCCCCGCCCTACGAAGGAGTTCCCCATGGCACAGACCGCATCCCCGACGGGTACCCCGAAGCACGCCTCGCCGGGGGGTGGCGGGGCTCCGGCGGGAGCCGGGAGCGCCTGGGCCGCGGGCGGCGCGATGTTCGCCGGAGTCGTCCTCCTGGTGGACGGAGTCATCGCCGTCCTCAAGGGCATCTCCGGCATCGCGAACGACGACGTCTACGCCCGGCTCGGCGACTACGTCTACACGTTCGACACCGCGGCCTGGGGCTGGATCCACCTGCTCCTCGGCATCGTCCTTGCCGTCGTGGGCTGGGGCATCCTCAAGAGCGCCCCGTGGGCGCGGGCCACGGGTGTGGTCCTGGCCGGCTTCAGCGTCGTCCTCAACTTCATGTGGCTGCCCTACGCCCCGATGTGGGCCCTCGTGTCGATCGCCCTCGGAGTCTTCGTGATCTGGGCCCTGTGCACCGCGGGCCCGTCCCGCGCGCAGACCTCCGCCCTCTGATCCGCTGTCCGAAGGAGCCGGCCCACATGCAGGACCCCTCGCCCGATTCCGACACGGCACGCGCCATCGCGACGGAGGCATGGATCTGGGGATACCCCCTCCTGGAGAACTACCGCACGATGTACCCGCAGGCCGTAGACCGCGCCGACCCCCGGTCCGTCGGGGGCTTCGGCCGCTTCCGGCACTACTCCGAGCCCTTCACCCCGGCCAACACCGACGTGGTGACACCCAACAACGACACCCCGTACTCCTGGGCCTGGCTCGACCTGCGCGCCGAGCCCTGGGTGGTGTCCGTACCGGCGGTCGACCGCTACTACGTCCTGCCCTTCCACGACCTCGACACCTCCTACGTGGGCTACATCGGCTCCCGCACCACCGGCACGGCCGCCGGGGACCACCTGATCGCCGGCCCCGGATACACGGGCGCGGTACCGGGCGGCCTGGCCGGGGTCCTGCGCGCCGACACCGAGCTCGTCGGGGTCCTCGGCCGTACGTACCTGGCCGGGCCCGATGACGTCGAGAGCCTGCGGGCGATCCAGCGGCAGTACCGGCTGCGCCCGCTGTCCGCGTTCCTCGGCAGGCCGGCGCCCGCGCCCGCGCCGGAACCCGCCTGGCCGGTCTGGCGGGAAGAGGCCCTGGACGGCGCCGAGTTCTTCACCGTCCTCGACTTCCTCCTGCGCTTCTTCCCCGTCCTCGACGCCGAGCGCGCCCTGCGCGAGCGGCTGGCCTCGCTCGGGGTCGACGGGTCGGGGTCCTTCGATCCGGCCGCGCTCGACCCGCGCGTACGGTCAGCCGTCGAGCAGGGCATCGTACGGGCGCGCGCCCTGCTGGAGGAGGCGAAGAGGGACGCGGACGATTCCACGGGTTGGTTCGGCACCCGCGCGGAGCACGGGGCCGACTACCTGACGCGCGCCGTCGGCGCGGACAAGGGCCTCTACGGGCTGCCGTCCGCCGAAGCCTGGTACGCGGGCTGGCTCCAGGACGACCGGGGCAACCGGCCCCCGGACGCGTCCGTGCACGACTACACCATCCACTTCCCCCCGGGCGGGCTGCCCCCGGCCCGCTTCTTCTGGTCGGCCACCATGTACCGGCTCCCGGACCGGCTCCTGGTGGCCAACGAGGCGGATCGCTACTCGATCGGCGACCGCACCCCCGGGCTGGTGTACGACGAGGACGGCGGCCTGACCCTGCACGTGCGGACCCGCGCACCGCAGGACCCGAAGGAGGCGGCGAACTGGCTCCCGGCACCCGGGGGCCCCTTCAGCGTGGCCATCCGCGTGTACGGACCGGAACCCGCCATTCTGGACCACATCTGGACCATGCCGAAGCTCTCCGTACGCGACTGAAGGCCGAGGGAACGCCCGTGACCGAACCCGACCGCACCACGAACCGGCGGCGCCGGATCCCGCCCGTGGAGGTGGGCCGTGGGTGACGCCATCGGCGAGATGCTCGGCTCCGCGGTCGGCATCGCCATCAGTCCGCTCCCGCTGGTCGCGGTCATCCTCATGCTCGCCACCCCGCGGGGGCGGACCAACGGCACCGCCTTCGCCGTCGGCTGGGTCGTCTCCCTCGCCGCCCTGGTGACCGTGGTCGTCCTGGCCGGCTCCGGCGCGGGCGCGGCCGGTCAAGGAGAGCCGGCCCGGTGGACGCTGTGGCTCAAACTGGCACTCGGCGTGCTGTTCCTGCTGATGGGCTTCAAGCAGTTCAAGGGCCGTCCGCGCGAGGGACGGGAGTCCCCGCCGCCGGCCTGGATGAAGGCCATCGACCACTTCACCCCGGGCAAGTCCGCCGGCCTCGCGGCCGCGCTCGCCGTCGCCAACCCGAAGAACCTCGTCCTCGCCCTGGGCGGCGCCGTCTCCATCGCGTCCAGCGGCGCCGGCACCGGGGGCAAGGCGGTCGCGGCGGCGCTGATGGTGCTGATCGCCTCGTTGTGCGTCCTGCTGCCGCTCGCCGTCTACCTCTTCGGCGGACACCGGTCGGCGGACACCCTGGCCGGGTGGAAGGCATGGATGAGCCGCCACAACGCCGCGATCATGACCACGGTCCTGTGGGTCCTCGGCGCCAAGTACGTCGGAGACGCGATCTCCGGTCTCACCGGCTGAGGCGGGCCCGCGCGGCGCCCCCGCGCGGGCCGGTCAGGCGCCCATGTGGATGTGGGCCGACCAGAGCGTGGGGAAGCGGGGGAACCGGTCGCGGAAGGCGCGGACCGTGCGGTGGAGCTGGAGGGCCGTGCGGTCGGCATCGAAGGCGGCTTCGGGGAACTGCCCGTAGAAATCCACGGCGATCTCGGCGGCGACGGTGTCGTCGACCTGCCACAGGGTGCCCACGACGTGGGGGAACCCGGCGAGCTGGAAGGCCGAGACCACGTGGACGGCCTCGTCCGCGAGCTCGGGAGTGGTCGCCGCAGTGTCACAGGCCGACAGGTAGGCGAACTCCGACGCCTCCAGCCGCAAGCGGGAGATCTCCAGCACGGTGAGGGGCCGGGCCTGGTGGTCGTGGACCAGCAGACCACTGCGCGACGGGTCCTCGGAGTCGGTGCCGGCATGGCAGGCGAAGTGCGCCCACGGGGAGACGGCGAGCGCCACGAGCACGGAGTCCCTGGTGGCCCGGGGGCCGATCAAGGGGTGCGCGGAGGGGAACAGGGCGGTGAGGTAGCGGCTCTCGTCCAGGGCCTTCGGCAGTTCCGGCTGTCCGGGAGTCAGCGGCATCGCGACGGCAAGGAGGCGCGGCGGGCCTCCGGAGCGGACCGGGAACCCGGGGGACCGGCGCTGCCGGACGCGTTGTGCGCGTGCGTGCGCCAACGCGCGCACGGTGGGGGTGTACGAGGACACGACCCGGTCCAGCACCGTGCGCCGCGGTCCCCGTGCGGGGTCGTCCCGGTGGTGTCCGGCCGCGTGCACGGGGAAGAAGGCCAGCGGGCCGCAGGGGATCCACCACAGGCGCGGCGGGTTCCGGTCATCGGCCGGGCCGGTGAGGCCGAGGCGTTCGAGTACCGGTCCGGCCACCCGGTCCCAGAGCCAGGGCAGGGTGTCCCCGGCCACGGCCTGTTCCACGGCGAGGCGTGCGGTGGCGGGGGAGGAGAGCCCCGCCAGTTGGCCGCGCAGGGTGGTGAGCCGGGTGTGGAGTTCCCCGTACGAGATCCAGGGCAGCTCGCACACCTGGATCCCGTCGCCGGTCAGCAGCAGCGCGTCGCACCGGTAGCGGCTGACGTTGAGCAGCACGATCGGGCCGCCGTGCGCCTCGGCGGCCAACTGGTCCGCCCGGGCCGGACGCAGGAAGCCGTCCAGGCCCGGCAGCGCCCGGATCCGCTTCAGGACGGCCTCCAGTTCGCCGGCCAGCCGCCGGCGGAGGTCGGGGGCGTCCTCGTGCGCGTCCGCCCCGTCCTCGGGGCCGGGTACCGGATCGCCGTCCAGCCTGGCGCAGAGCAGCTCGAAGCGGTCGGCGAGACCGGGATCCCGTTCGCGCAGGAGGGTGAGATCGGTGCGGGACTCCAGGGCCTGGGCGGTGAGCACGCCGCGTCCGGTTTCTAGCAGTTCGACGGCTTCGGCCGGGCGGCCGGCGATCAGGGCGCAGGCGGCGGCGTCCCCCGTGAGGCGGGCGTACGCGGCGAGTTGGCCGGCCGCGTCCCGGCGGTTCAGGCCCCGGGCGGCGAGGCGGGGCAGCAGGGCGACGCCGAGGGCGAGGATGCGGGCGGCCCGTTCGGGCAGCCCCGCCTCCATGGCGAGCTCCCCGCCCTGCCGGGCGATCTCGACCCGGTCCGGAGTGGGGGAGGTGTCCCTGGCCGCTGCCCTCTCCAGGAGCCCGAGTGCCTCGGTCACGGCCTCCCGGTCGCCACCGTCCAGCCCGTGGGCGGCGAGTGCGGCGGCCAGGTTCGTCTCGATCCGGGAGCGGCCCGGCTGGTCCTGCCGGATCTCGACGAGGGCCCTGCGGCCCAGCCGGATGGCCTCGGCGAGCGATGCCGGATCACCCGTGAGGTCGTACAGGGCGCCCAGGGTGCTCGTCAGGTTCGAGAGCAGTCCGGCCCGCTGGTGGGGCTCCGCGGGCCCGCAGGCGGCCGCGTCGAAGGCCTGGCGCTGGAGGTCGAGGGCCTGGCGCAGCAGACCGAGGTCGGGAGCGCCCCCGGGGCCCGCCAGCGCCGCGCGTTTGAGGGACACGGCGAGGTTCGCCAGGTACGCCCAGCGCGTCGCAGCCGCCGGGTCAGCCGGGACCCCAGTGCGTCCAGCAGGTCCTCCCAGGAGGCGTGGCCGGGCGGCCCGTCCAGCGGTTGCCGTTCCCCGAGCTGTTCGAGCAGGGCCGGCGGGAGGGGCAGCGCGGCGCCGGAGTCGCGGACGAGCTGGAGGAGCACTCCCGCCGTCCGCAGTTCGCCGATCGCCCGCTCGTCTGCGACGGCCATGGCCCGGTGCCAGAGGGTGAGCCCGACGAGGTGGCCGCTCTCCACGATGTCCCGGGCGCCGGTCGTCTCGGTGAACAGGGCGAGCGTCTCGGTCAGGACCTCCTCGCCGAGGAACCCGTAGGGCCCGCCGCTGCCGGCGAGCCGCGAGCGCAGAGCCGTCACGTGTCGATCCCTCACGCGCCCCCGCCTTCCCTGTCTCCGATTTCCTTCTGAGGAATGCCAACGTGCCATGCATGACGGTAGATTGACGAGATGTCAGAAGATTCCGACGCGGTTCGGTCCACGATCCTCAGTGTCGCCGAGGAGACGCTTCGCCGGACGAGCTTCTATCTCAGGCCCCTCGTCTGGATGCTCTGCGAGGACATGGAACAGCCAGTGGTCGGCTCGGTCACCTGCCGGGACTTCCGGCGCGGAGCGGACGCCGAGAAGGCGATCGCGGAACTGGGGCTCTTCCCCTCGCAGCTCATGGCGACACGTCTCGTCGTCGCGTGGGAGGACGCCGATCTGCGCACCGCACTCGAACTGTCCGGTGAGCCGCACGCCCACGCGTTCGTCATGGTGGAGGCGAGCTTCACCGATCACGTCCTGTACTGGCATCCCTACGAGCAGGAGGAGACGGGCGTCGTCAACAGGTTCGGGCTGCCGGGCCTCGTACCGCGCTGGGGCGCGCCCGCGCAGTACGAGAACGTCCCGCTCCTGTCACCGGTTCAGCGCCTGCTCGACCTGTGGCGCGAGTTCCGGGACGGAGACATGTGGGAGACGGCCCGGGAGCAGGAGCGGGCCGGGTATCAGTACTTCATGGTCGAGCGGTAGCCGGCGGCGGATCGTCCGCTTCCGCCGGGGGCGCGGCGGGAGCCGAGGTCCCCGCCGGGCCGGGCGGCGGGGGCGGGGGCTCCGCCGGGTCGTCCGGAGACCTGAGCGGCTGGTGGCCGCGTGGATTGCCGCCCCGCTCCATGAACTCCCGCTCCGCGTCCGTCAGTCCGTCATCCGCCGCCGACATGCGCGCTCCTCTCCGGAGCCTTGACCATTTCCACGACGTCAACGTCCGACAGCCGCAGATAGATCCCGTCCGTTCCCTCCACCCGGGCACCGAACGAGCCGTCCGGGCCCATCCGGTACGACCACTGCAGGTAGAGGTCCGGATCGCGCGGGTAGCCCGACGCGTAGGACCGGGGACCGAACCAGCCCCCGACCCACGTCCCGTCCTTCAAGCGGGCCCGGACGAAGCACGGCCCGGCGTCCTGTGCTCCCAGCGCGTAGTCCCACGCCGTCGGCACGGGCCGGTACGCCGTACGGGCCTTGCGCCGCTCGGCGAGGGAGACGACCGCGGCGGCCGCCGCCGGGACGCCGAGGAACAGCAGCAGCGCCCACAGCCCGGCCGCCCGCGGGTGCGCGGTGGCCAGTTGGGTCAGCGCCGCGACCCCGGACTTCCCGGGGCCCTTCGCCCGCCGCCAGGCCGCAACCAGCGCGGGCCCGGCCGCAATCGCGTAGAGCCCGTTCAGAGCCACGCTGGCGGTGATCGCGCGGAGCATCCGCTCGCCGAGCTGCGCTTCCGAGGCCACCGGCCCGCGCCAGCGCTCCCGTAGGAACTGGTAGGTGAGACCCGGTAGGACCAGCAACACCAGACCTGTCAACTGGGCCACCGTGGACGGTGGTTGCATGGGCCTCCTCCCCCGGGGACACGGCCCTCATCGTAGCCGCGCGGCGCGCGGGGAGGGCCGTGTCCCGGACGTCGGGGCCCCGCCCGCCGTTCCCCCCACCTCACGGAGCCCTCACGGAGCCCTCACGGCATCCTCACGGCATGAGGTGGTAGTCGGGGAAGTTGCCCGGCAGGCGCTCGCCCGCCGGCCCCTGGGTCACCGCGCGGACCAGGAGGTCCCCGCCCACGAACGCGCCGCGCCACGAGGCGCCGAAGCCGCCGAAGAGCTCGTCGCGGTCACCGCGGGAGCGGGGCGTGCCGTGGCCGACCTTGAACGCGCGGATCTGGGGTGCCAGCCGCTCGTAGGTCGACCGGTCGTCCGTCGACAGGGTGGCGACGAGCGCGCCGTTCGAGGCGTTCATGGCGGCGAGCAGCTCGGCCTCGGTGTCGACCAGGACGATGGTGTCCACCGGGCCGAAGGGCTCCGCGTGGTGCAGCGGTGAGGACGGGGGAGGGTTCAGGATCGTGACGGGCTGGACGTAGGCCGAGGTGTCCTGGCCGGGCAGGAAGCGGGCGTCGGCGAGCCGGCCGCGGTGCAGTGGGACGGCTCCCCGGTCGATGGCCTCGGCCACCTGGTCGTGGAGGTCCTTGGCCTTGGCCGCGTTGATCAGCGGGCCGAAGTCCAGCTCCGGGTACGGGTCGTCGGGGTGCTCGACCGCCAGCGGGTGTCCGGTGCGCAGGGTGCGGACCGCCGGGAGGTAGGCCGTCAGGAACTCGTCGAACAGGGAGCGCTGGACGACGAAGCGCGGGTAGGCCGTGCAGCGCTGCTTGCCGTAGTCGAAGAGCTTGGGGACGACCCTGGTCAGGGCGGACCAGTCGGTGTGGTTCCAGATGCCCCAGGTGTTCAGGCCCTCCTGCTCCAGGATGTGCCGCTTGCCGAGGTCGGCGACGGCGGTGGCCACCGCGGCGCCCGTGTCGCGGCCGCCGACGAAGGAGACGCAGCCGATCTCGGGCGCGCGGACGAGCGCCCCCGACAGCTCGCGCCCGCTGCCGCTGACGAGGGTGACGGGAATCCCCTCGCGGGCGGCGAGCGCGCAGGCCAGGGTGAGGCAGGAGACGCCGCCGTCCGTCGGAGTCTTGGCGACGACAGCGTTGCCCGCCAGCGCCTGCACGAGCATCGCGTGCACGAGCACGCTCATCGGGTAGTTCCAGCTCGCGATGTTGGACACCGGCCCGTCGAGCGGTGACCGGCCCGCCACCATGGGCTCGATGCCGTCGACGTACCAGCGCACCCCGTCGATGGCCCGGTCGACATCGGCGAGGGCGAGCCGCCAGGGCTTGCCGATCTCCCAGACCAGCAGGAGCGCCAGCAGCTCGCGGTGCGCGGCCAGTGCGTCGAGGGTCGCCGCGACGCGGGACCGGCGTTCCGCGAGCGGCACGTGGCGCCAGGCGCGGTGCTGGTCGAGCGAGGCACGTACGGCCCGCCGGGCCGTGGCGCCGTCCAGGCGCGGCGGGCCCGCGATGGGGCTGCCGTCCACGGGGCTGGTGGCGGGCAGGGCCAGGCCGTCCGCCTGCCAGGCGGAGCCCCAGAGGTTCAGGACGCGGTCGTCCCGGAACGCCTCGGGTGCGACCCGGAGACAGCGCTGCCGGGCCTCGGCCCAGGTCGTACCGGATTTCAGGACGAGGTGGGCGGGATTGCGGGTGGTTGCCATTCGGTCTCTCCGCTCTCGGTGCACGGTCGGGGGCGGGGCGCCGGCCTCAAGTCTCCTTTCGTTAAAAGTTGTTGCACGCCCCCTGGACATCACCCATGGGATACGGGATAACAATCCTTCATACAGTATTCGTCGACTGTATGCAATGTACAGATGCCGGGAGGGTGGGTTCATGACCTGAGTCCACGCGGGGCCGCGAGCGCACGAAAAGGCATGGGGCAGGGGGCGCTGTCCAGATCCTTCGAACGCAAGGGGTGCTTGAACACATGACAACCACCGACTACGCAACGCCCGCCGCCTACAGGGAGGTGACGGACGCCGGAGGCCGCCTGTACCGCATCGGGGAAACCGATCGCGACATCATGGGGCGTCCGCGCTGGACGATGGTGCTCTTCCCGTGGATGGGCATGCTGGGCATCAGTTCCTCGGAGTACGCGTTCACCGCCGCCGAGGACACGCTCAGCGAGGCCCATCTCTGGTCGAGCGGCCACATCTTCTGGCTGATGGGCGTCTGGATCTTCTTCCAGGCCGCCGTCGCCTTCCCCGCCGGCCAACTGCGCGAGAGCGGAAGGCTGCCCGCGCGGTACGCCATGATGCTGGGCGCGCTCGGCACGGTGCTGGGCTACCTCTCCCTCGCGTTCGCGCCGCACGTGATCGTGGCCTACATCGGGTTCGGCATGTTCAGCGGCATCGGGGCCGGCCTGGTCTACGCGACCTGCGTGAACATGGTCGGCAAGTGGTACCCGGAGCGAAAGGGCGGCAAGACCGGCCTGGTCAACGGCGGATTCGCCTACGGCTCGGTGCCGTTCGTCTTCCTGTTCACCTCGGTCCTGGACCTCCACAACTACCGGGTGCTCTTCACCTGCGTGGGCTTCGGCCTGTGCGCGCTGGTGGCGGCGGCGGGCTGGTTCTTCAAGGACCCGCCCAAGGGCTGGTGGCCCGCCGACGTGGACCCGCTGAAGGTGTCCGAGGACCCGCGGATCCGGCGCGCCCTCGCGGTCAACCCGCCGGCGGCGAAGCAGTACACGCCGAGGGAGGCCGCGCGCACGCCGCTGCTGTGGATGATGTGGTTCTGCCTGCTCTGCACGGCCGGCATCAACATCTTCGGCATCGCCTTCCAGGTGCCCTTCGGCAAGGACATGGGCTTCGCCGGAGGCATCGTCGCCACGGCGATGTCGCTGAAGGCCATCGTGAACGGCACGGGCCGCGGGGTGATCGGGTGGATATCCGACCGCTACGGCAGACGCAACACGCTGATCATCGTCTGCCTGGTGCTGGGGTCCGCCCAGTTCGGGGTCCTGGTGTCGGGGTCCATGGGCAGCATGCCGTTCTTCCTGTTCTGCTCGATGGTCTCCGGATTCGGCGGCGGAGCCATCTTCCCGCTCTTCGCCGCCATGACCGCCGACTACTTCGGCGAGAACAACAACGCCTCCAACTACGGGCTCGTCTACAGCTCGAAGCTGATCTCGGGCCTGGTGGGCTCCGGCATGGGCGCCGTGGTGGTCGGCGCGTGGGGCTACGAAGGAGCCTTCGTGATCGCCGGGTGCGTCGGGCTGATGTCGGCCGTACTGGCGGTGTTCCTCAAGTCCCCGGACCGGGCCAGGGGATGACCTGAGCGACGGTCCTGACGCCGCCGTCGGCGTCAGGACCGGGCCCGTAGAGGCGATGACGTACAGGCGATGACGTACAAGCGACGACGTACAAGCGACGACGAACAACCGAGGTGGCGATCATGAAGAAAGCCCTTGAAGGCGTCCGCGTCCTGGACATGACGCACGTGCAGTCCGGCCCCTCCGCGACCCAGATCCTTGCGTGGCTCGGGGCCGATGTGGTCAAGGTCGAGCCCCCGGGAGGGGACATCACCCGGCGCCAGCTGCGGGATCTCCCGGACGTGGACAGCCTCTACTTCACGATGCTCAACAGCAACAAGCGCAGTGTCACCCTGAACGCCAAGGCCGCGCGCGGGAAGGAGATCCTGACCGAGCTGATCCGGCGCTCCGACGTCATGGTCGAGAACTTCGGGCCGGGCGCGATCGACCGCATGGGTTTCACCTGGGACCGGATCCGCGCGATCAACCCGCGCATCGTGTACGCCTCCATCAAGGGCTTCGGCGAAGGCCCGTACACCGACTACAAGGCGTACGAGGTGGTGGCCCAGGCCATGGGCGGCTCGATGTCCACCACCGGGTTCGAGGACGGGCCGCCGCTCGCCACCGGAGCCCAGATCGGCGACTCCGGCACCGGAATGCACGCCGTCGCGGGCATCCTCGCCGCCCTCCTCCAGCGCACGCACACCGGCCGCGGCCAGCGGGTCAACGTGGCCATGCAGCACGCCGTGCTCAACCTCTGCCGGGTGAAGCTGCGCGATCAGCAGCGGCTCGCGCACGGGCCGCTCGCGGAGTTCCCGAACGAGGACTTCGGTGACGAGGTGCCGCGCTCGGGCAACGCGAGCGGGGGCGGGCAGCCGGGGTGGGCGGTCCGCTGCGCGCCGGGAGGGCCGAACGACTACGTGTACGTGATCGTCCAGCCCGCCGGGTGGCAGCCGATCAGCGAGCTCATCGGCAGGCCCGAGCTCTCCCAGGACCCCGAATGGGCCACCCCCGAGGCCCGGCTGCCCAAGCTCGGCAAGATGTTCCAGCTGATCGAGGAGTGGACGAGCACGCTCCCCAAGATGCGGGTGCTGGAGGCGCTCAACGCCCACGGCATCCCCTGTGGGCCGGTCCTGTCCACCAAGGAGATCATCGAGGACGCCTCGCTCATCGCCAACGAGATCGTCGTCGAGGTCGAGCACCCCGAGCGCGGTTCGTACGTGACCGTCGGCAGTCCGCTGAAGCTGTCCGACTCCCCGGTGAAGGTGGAGCGGTCCCCGCTGCTGGGCGAGCACAACGAGGAGGTCTACCTCCGCGAGCTGGGCCTCTCGCCGGACGAACTGCCGCTGCTCAAGAGCCAGGGGGTGATCTGACCGGTGGCCGCCGCCCCGCTGACACCCGACACCGGGACGGTCACCGACCGCCTCGTGGAGTCCAACCGCGCGTACGCCGCCGGATTCACCGACCCCGGCAGGAGCGCCCGTCCGGTGCTGGGCGTCGCCGTGGTGTCCTGCATGGACGCCCGGATCGACCTGCACGCCGCGCTGGGCCTGGAGCTGGGCGACTGCCACACCATCCGCAACGCGGGCGGAGTGGTCACCGACGACACGATCCGATCCCTGACGATCAGTCAACGCGCCCTGGGCACCCGCAGCATCGTGCTCATCCACCACACGGGCTGCGGTCTGCAGAGCCTGACCGAGGACTTCCGGCTCGACCTGGAGGCCGAGGTCGGCCAGCGGCCCACGTGGGCCGTGGACGCCTTCCGGGACGTGGACCAGAACGTACGGCAGTCGATGCAGCGGGTGCGCAGTTCTCCGTTCCTGCCCCGGACGGACGACGTGCGGGGCTTCGTCTTCGACGTGGAGACGGGCCGGCTGCGGGAGGTCGCCCCGGAGCCGGACGGCGGCGCGGAATGCTGAGCCGCGGGCGGCCGTCAGCCCTGGGCCGCCCGGGCGGCGAGCTGCTTGCGGTAGAAGCCGGTGGTGCGCTCGGTGTGCTTGCGCATCACCTCGCCCGCCCGGTCCGCGTCCCCCGCGGCGATCGCCTTGATGAGCTGGGCGTGCTCGTTCCAGGCCTCCTTGCCGCGGGGCTGCGCGATGGGCGCGTAGTACCAGCGCACCTTCTGGCTCACCACGGAGATCAGCTCGGCGAGCACGGCGTTGCCACCCATCGAGGTGATCGCGGTGTGCAGTGCGGTGTTGGCCGCGACCAGGCGCGCGACATCGCCCGCGGCGAGCGCCTCGACGCCCTCCCGCTGCAATTCCCGGAGCCCTTCCACGTCCTCGGGCTTCGCGTTCTCGGCGGCGAGCCGGGCGGAGTAGGTCTCCAGCACGGCGCGGACGCTGAGGAGCTGGACGGCCTCCTCGTCGGTGGGGGAGTGGACGAAGGCGCCCTGGGCCGGGCGGAGGTCGACCCAGCCGTCGGTCTGCAGTCGCTGCAGGGCTTCGCGGACCGGCTGGCGGCTGACGCCCAGGTACTCGGCGAGCTCTGCCTCGACGAGGTGCTGGCCGGGCTTGAGGGAGCCACTGACGATCAGCTCGGTCAGCGCCTCGTAGACGGCCTGGCGCAGCGGTGCCGGGCGGGTGACCCGCAGGGACGCGGCGGCCGTGAGTGCCTCGCGCATGGTTGCCCCGTTCCGCCACCGGGCGTCGGGAGGGGTCCCGGCGGCCGCCCGAGTATACAGGTTTTGGTATGCAAAATGGCGGCGGGGGGGAGGTCGGGCGGGGCTCAATCCGTCGTGAAGACTGTATACAGAAGCCTGTATGGGGTATTGTCTCAGTCCCCTGCATGCATCGTCATCGACCAGCGGGAGTGACGTGACCGTCGAGAGCGTGGTCCGAAAAGTGGCGGCCGGCCATCGGAGTGAGCGGGGTGCGCTCCTTCCCGTACTGCACGCCGTCCAGGCGGAGTTGGGGTACGTACCGCAAGAGGCGATCCCGGTGCTCGCCGACGAGTTCAACCTCTCCCGCGCGGACGTCCACGGAGTGGTGACCTTCTACCACGACTTCCGCCGCGAGCCCGCCGGGCGCACCGTGGTGCGGATCTGCCGCGCCGAGGCCTGCCAGGCCCTGGGCGCCCAGGAGTTGGTGGACTACGCCCGCGCGGCCGGACTGACCCTGGGGGAGACCACCCCGGACGGCGCCGTCACGGTGGCGCAGGTCTTCTGCCTGGGCAACTGCGCGCTGGGCCCCGCCCTGGAGGTGAACGGACGACTGCACGGACGGGTCGGACCGGCCGAGCTGGGCGCCCTCATCGAAGGGGCGGTCTCCTCATGAGCGCGCACCCCGTGAGGGTCTACGTCCCCCGCGACTCGGCGGCCAGGTCCGTCGGCGCGGACGCGGTCGCGGACGCCCTCCAACGCGCCGTGGCCGAAGCCGGTCCCGGCATCGAGCTGGTCCGCAACGGCTCGCGCGGCATGCTCTGGCTGGAGCCGCTGGTCGAGGTGGAGACCCCGCGCGGCCGCGTCGGGTACGGACCGGTGTCCCCCTCGGACGTGCCGGGCCTTCTCGACGCGGGCCTCCTGGACGCCGGACTGGCCGACGGCGCCGAGCACCCGCTGCGGCTCGGCCTCGTGGACGAACTGCCCTGGCTGGCACGCCAGACGCGCGTCACCTTCGCCCGGATCGGCATCACCGACCCCCTGTCGGTGGCGGACTACCTGGAACACGGCGGATTGGTCGGGCTGCGCACGGCGCTGGAACGCGAGCCCGCCGACGTGGTCGCGGAGGTCACCGAGTCGGGCCTGCGCGGCCGCGGCGGCGCCGGATTCCCGGCCGGCATCAAGTGGAAGACCGTACTCGGCTGCGCCGACGAGCTGAAGTTCGTCTGCTGCAACGCGGACGAGGGCGACAGCGGCACCTTCGCCGACCGGATGGTCATGGAAGGCGACCCGTTCATGCTCATCGAGGGCATGGCCATCGCGGCCCACGCCGTGGGCGCCACCGAGGGCTACCTCTACATCCGTTCCGAGTACCCCGAAGCGGTGGCCACGATGCGCGCGGCCATCTCCATCGCCCGCGAGCAGGGCTGGCTCGGAAAGGCCGTCCTCGGCTCCGCCCTCGACTTCGACCTGCACGTACGCGTCGGCGCCGGCGCGTACATCTGCGGCGAGGAGACCTCCATGCTCGAAAGCCTGGAGGGCAAGCGCGGCACCGTCCGCCCGAAGCCGCCGATCCCCGCGATCGAGGGACTCTTCGGCAGGCCGACCGTGGTGAACAACGTCCTCACCCTGGCCACCGTCCCCGTCGTCCTGGCGGCCGGGGCCGCGGCGTACCAGGCGCTGGGCGTCGAACGCTCCCGCGGCACCCAGGTGTTCCAGCTCGGCGGCAACATCGCGCACGGCGGCATCGTGGAGACCGCCTTCGGCGTCACCCTGCGCGAGCTCGTCGAGGACTACGGCGGCGGCACGTACTCCGGACGCCCGGTGCGCACGGTGCAGGTCGGCGGCCCGCTCGGCGCCTACCTGCCGACGTCCATGTTCGACCTGCCGATGGACTACGAGGCCTTCGCGGCGGCCGGCGCGATGGTGGGCCACGGCGGGATCGTCGTCTTCGACGACCGCGTGGACATGGCCGCCCAGGCACGGTTCGCGATGGAGTTCTGCGCCGAGGAGTCCTGCGGCAAGTGCACCCCCTGCCGGGTCGGCTCGGTGCGCGGCGTGGAGGTCATCGACAAGATCATCGCCGGCGAGCGGCGCGACGAGAACCTGGCGCTGCTCGACGACCTGTGCGACCTGATGACCGAAGGCTCGCTGTGCGCGATGGGCGGGCTGACACCGCTGCCCGTACGCAGTGCCCTCACGCACTTCCCCGACGACTTCCTCGGCGGCCGGCGAACCCTGCAGATCCAACCCGTACGCGCGACCGGCACGAGGGCCGCCACTTCGACGGAGGGACGGGCATGACCCTGCTCAAGGAACCCGATTACGGCACCCCGGAGCGGCACGGCGAGGCAACCGTCTCGGTGGAGGTCGACGGCACGGCGGTGAGCGTCCCGGAGGGCACGTCGGTGATGCGCGCCGCCGCGCAGGCCGGGATCGACATCCCCAGACTGTGCGCCACCGACAGCCTGGAGCCCTTCGGCTCCTGCCGGCTGTGCGTGGTGGAGATCGACGGCCGCCGGGGCACACCGGCCTCCTGCACCACACCGGTGGCGGACGGGATGCGGGTCAGCACGCAGACCCCCAAGGTGGAGAAGCTCCGCCAGGGCGTCATGGAGCTCTACATCTCCGACCATCCCCTGGACTGCCTGACCTGCCCGGCCAACGGCGACTGCGAGCTGCAGGACATGGCCGGCGTGGTCGGCCTGCGGCAGGTGCGCTACGGCTACGAGGGTGAGAACCACCTCGACGCCGAGAAGGACACCTCGAACCCGTACTTCGACTTCGACCTGTCCAAATGCATCAGCTGCTCCCGCTGCGTACGGGCCTGCGGCGAGGTGCAGGGCACGTTCGCGCTGACCATCGAGGGGCGCGGCTTCGCGTCCAAGGTCTCGGCGGGCGCCGGCGAGACCTTCATGGACTCCGAGTGCGTCTCCTGCGGGGCCTGCGTACAGGCCTGCCCGACCTCCACGCTCCAGGAGAAGTCCGTCGTCGAACTCGGCATGCCGACCCGGTCGGTGATCACCACCTGCGCCTACTGCGGCGTCGGCTGCTCCTTCAAGGCCGAACTGCGCGGGGACCAGGTGGTGCGGATGGTGCCGCACAAGGACGGGGGAGCGAACGAGGGCCACTCCTGCGTGAAGGGCCGCTTCGCCTTCGGCTACGCCTCGCACCCCGACCGCGTCCTGAAGCCCATGGTCCGCGAGCGGATCACCGATCCGTGGCGCGAGGTCGAGTGGGACGAGGCGATCGGCACGGTCGCGCGCAGGATGCGCGAACTCCAGGGGCGGTACGGGCCCAGCTCGATCGGCGCCATCTCCTCCTCGCGCTGCACCAACGAAGAGGTCTACGTCGTCCAGAAGATGGTGCGCGCGGCCTTCGGCAACAACAACATCGACACCTGCGCCCGGGTCTGCCATTCCCCGACGGGATACGGGCTCAAGGCAACCTTCGGCGAGTCGGCCGGCACCCAGGATTTCCGGTCGGTGGCCGAGGCCGACGTGATCATGGTCATCGGCGCCAACCCCACCGACGGGCACCCGGTGTTCGCCTCCCGGATGAAGCGCAGACTGCGCGAGGGCGCCGAACTCGTCGTGGTCGACCCCCGCCGCATCGACCTGGTGCGCTCGCCGCACATCCGGGCCGCGCACCACCTCCAGCTCAAGCCGAGCACGAACGTGGCCGTCGTCAACGCGATGGCCCACGTGGTCGTCACCGAGGGCCTCGCCGACCTGGCCTTCGTGGCCCAGCGGTGCGAAGGCTTCGCCGAATGGGCCGAGTTCGTCGCCCGCCCCGAGCACAGCCCGGAGGCGACCGAGGCGATCAGCGGCGTACCGTCCGAGGAACTGCGGGCCGCCGCCCGGCTGTACGCGGCCGCGCCCAACGGGGCCATCTATTACGGCCTCGGGGTCACCGAGCACAGCCAGGGCTCGACCATGGTGATGGGCATGGCCAACCTCGCCATGGCCTGCGGCAACATCGGCCGCGACGGGGTCGGCGTGAACCCGCTCCGCGGCCAGAACAATGTGCAGGGCTCCTGTGACATGGGCTCCTTCCCGCACGAACTGCCCGGCTACCGGCACGTGTCCGACGACGCCGTGCGCGAGGTGTTCGAGAAGCTGTGGGGCGGCACGATCCTGGCCGAGCCGGGACTGCGGATCCCCAACATGTTCGACGCCGCGATCGACGGGACCTTCCGGGGCCTGTTCGTCCACGGAGAGGACATCGCCCAGTCCGACCCGAACCTGGGGCACGTCACGGCCGCCCTGGAAGCCATGGAACTGGTCGTCGTGCAGGACCTGTTCCTCAACGAGACGGCCAAGTTCGCGCACGTCTTCCTGCCGGGGGCCTCGTTCCTGGAGAAGGACGGCACCTTCACCAACGCGGAACGCCGGATCAACCGGGTGCGCGCGGTGATGAAGCCGAAGACGGGCAAGCACGAGTGGCAGATCATCAGCGAGATCGCCACCGCCATGGGCTACCCCATGTCCTACGAGCACCCGGCCCGGATCATGGACGAGATCGCGGCCGTCACCCCGACCTTCACCGGTGTCTCCTTCGAGGTCCTCGACAAGCTCGGCAGCGTCCAGTGGCCGTGCAACGAGTCGGCGCCGGAGGGTACGCGTGTCATGCACGTCGACGAATTCGTCCGCGGCAAGGGAAAGTTCGCCATCACCGCGTACGTGCCGACGAACGAGCGGAGCACCCGCCGCTTCCCGCTGGTCCTCACCACGGGGCGGATCCTCAGCCAGTACAACGTCGGAGCGCAGACACGCCGTACCGGCAACGTCGCCTGGCACCCCGAGGACGTACTCGAACTGCACCCGCACGACGCCGAGACCCGCGGCATCAACGACGGAGACCTGGTGACGCTGGCCAGCCGGGTCGGGCGGACGACGCTGCACGCGGAGATCTCCGACCGGATGCCGGCCGGCGTCGTCTACACCACCTTCCACCACCCCGTGACCGGGGCCAACGTGGTGACCACGGAGAACTCGGACTGGGCGACCAACTGCCCGGAGTACAAGGTGACCGCCGTACAGGTCGGCCTCGTCCACCCGCTCCCGCCGGGCGGCGCCGCGCCGCCGCCGGACGGGGCCGGGGACGGCCGCCCGGTCGCGGTGGCGAACTGATGGCGGGCACCGTGCCACCGGAGTCCAGGATGGCCAACGACATCGCCGCGCACCACGGCCACCTGACCACCGGAGCGGCCGCCGAGGCGATCGCCGGACACCTGGGCCTGTTCTGGGACCCGCGCATGCGCGTGCGGCTGTACGCGTACGTCGACGCCGGCGGGGAGGGCCTCGACCCGCTGGTGGTCGCCGCGGTGAAGCTGATGCGCTGACGGCGCCTCCGCCCGCGAACCGGGCCCGCCGGTACCCTTGGCCACCCCATGGCACTCAGCAAGGAGTCGCGCATGCTCTTCCGCCAGCTCGAGTACTTCGTGGCGGTGGCCAGGGAGCGGCACTTCGCCCGGGCGGCGGAGTCCTGCTACGTATCGCAGCCCGCGCTCTCGGCGGCGATCGCCAAGCTGGAGCGGGAGCTGAACGTCACGCTCATCAACCGGGGCCACAACTACCAGGGCCTGACCCCGGAGGGCGAACGGCTCGTCGTGTGGGCCAAGCGGATCCTCGCCGAGCAGGACGCCTTCAAGGCCGAGGTGGCCGCCGTCCAGTCGGGCATCACCGGGACGCTCCGGCTGGGCACGGACCCCACGGCGTCGACGACCCTGGCGCTCCCGGTGGCCGCGTTCTGCGCGGCGCACCCGCTGGCCAAGGTGCAGGTCCGCTCCCGCCTCTCGACCAGGGAACTACACCGCCAGTTGCGGGAGTTCGAACTGGATGTGGCGATCGCCCACTTCGACCCCGGCGACCAGGAGGGCCTGCAGGTCGTCCCCCTGTACCGGGAGCGGTACATGCTGCTCGTCCCGGCCGACCAGCTCACGCCGCAGAGCGCCTCCACGATGACCTGGGCGGAGGCGGCGCAGTTGCCGCTCGCCCTGCTGACCCCCGACATGCGGATCCGGCAGAACATCGACCGGGTCTTCGCGGCGCAGGGGCTCGTGGTGAGCCCGCAGGTGGAGACGGACTCGATCGCCTCCCTCCACGCGCACGTGGGGGGAGGCGGCTGGGCCAGCATCGTGCCCCACGCGTGGCTGAGCGCGATGCCGGTGATCGGCAGGACGCGGGCGCTGCCCCTGGTCGATCCGGAGGCGGGCACGCAGATCTCGGTGGCCATCCACGCGGCGACCCCCGGTTCGGTCGCCGCCCGGGCCTTCGTCGACGCGGCGAAGGGGCTGGCGCTGGACGAGTTCTTCGACCAGCCCCTGCCCGCCGAGCCCCGGGTGAGGTGAACGGGGCTTCGTCACCCCGCGAACCGGGCCTCCACCGCCGACCGGTCGAGCGCGCCCTTGGCGGTGTGCGGCAGCTCGGCCACGAGGTCGAGCCGGTCGGGCACTTCGAAGGGTGCGAGCCGGTCGCGGGAGTACCGCAGGATCTGCTCGGGCCCGACGTCCTCCCCCTCGCGCAGGACCACGACGGCGCCGACCCGCTGCCCGTAGACGGGGTCGGGGACGGCGAACACGGCCACCTCGCCGACTCCGGGACACCCGGCGATGATGTCCTCGACGTGCTCGGGCGAGATCTTCTCGCCGCCGCGGTTGATGAGGTTCTTGATGCGCCCGGTCAGGGTCAGGTACCCGTCCTCGTCCAGCGAGCCCAGGTCACCGGTGCGCAGCCACCCCGCCACGAAACTCCGGGCCGTCTCCGCGGGGTTGTCGAGGTACCCCCGGGTGACGGTCGGACCGTGCACCCACACCTCCCCCTGGGTGCCCACGGGACACGTGAGCCCCTTCGCGTCGACGATCCGCAGCTCCACTCCGGAGGACCGGCCGACCGACCCGTGCTTGAGGGGCCCGCGCGCCGGCAACGGCTCACTGGCGGCCTGGTGCGTGGACTCGGTCATGCCGTACGCGGACAGCAGGGGCGCGCCGAAGGTGCGCTCCAGCGCCCGCTGCGTGGCCGTGTTCAGGGGCGCGCTGCAACTGCGGATGAACTTCAGCCGCGGCGCCCGGGTCCCCGGGAGCTCGGTCTCGGCCCGGTTCAGCAGGACCTCGTGGATCGTGGGGACCGCGGTGAACCAGGTGGCGTCCGCCGCACGGACGTCCTCCCAGAAGGTGCGCGCCGAGAACCGCCCCCGCGCGGGCAGCAGCACGCGTCCGCCGCCGGCCAGGGACGCCAGGAGCGCCGCGAACAGCCCGTGGCCGTGGAAGAGCGGCATCACCGCGACCGTCCCGTCGCCGGGCCCCAGCTCGTAGGTGGCACAGATGCCCCGTACGGACGCGGCCACGTTGGCGTGCGTCAGCGGGACCATCTTGGCGCCGGCCGTGGTGCCCGCGGTGAACAGCACGAGGGCGTCCTGCTCCGAGAGCGCGCGGGACGCCCCGCGCGCGGGGCTGCCCGGCGGCGTCCGGGTGTCCAGGGTGAGCGACGCCGTCCCGGCGCGGGAGGCGGTCACCCGCAGCGGCCACGTCGGTACGGGGACCCGGGCCGCCGGCCGGGTACCGGCCGCGGCCGGGCCGAGCAGGAGGGCCCGCGCCCCGAGCGCTTCGAGCCGTGCGGTCAGCTGTGGCCCGGGCAGCGCCGGGTCGAGCGGAGCCACCACCAGACCGGCCCGCGCGGCACCGAGCAGGGCGACGACGAACTCGGCGTCGTTGGCGCAGAGCAGGCCGATCGCGTCGCCGCGCCGCAGGCCGGTGGAGCCGAGCCGGGCGGCCACCTCGTCGGCCAGGGCCGCCAGGGCGCGGTAGGACAGGTCGACCCGGTCCGCGGTGACGATGAGAGCCCGGGCGTGCGGCCGCATGCGTACGTGCCGGTCGAGCAGATCGGCCAGCCCCGTGATCGCGGGCGGCCGGTACTCGCCCCGGTGCTCGCCCGCATCGCACACGGATGTCTTCGCCGGAACGGCCATGACCCCACCTCCCACGCCACGTCTGATGAAGCAGTCCCCAGCGAGCCTGCGGCCGGCGGAGGAGCGCGTCCAATACGCAACGGCGAACGCGCGATAACGGCTGCCTATCAAGGGAGTTGGAGGCCGCGCCCGGGGCCTTGCGGCTGCCGTCGATAGACGCCGTCTATCAGCTGGTTGCCGATGCGTCTTGGACGCGGGGAGCACAGGTCAAGAAGGTGGAACGAGCAGCCGCACCGCAGGACCCGCCCAAGGAGGACCTCGGATCATGACCGCCCCCTCGACTCCGGAGACAGCGGCGACCGCCGACGTCCCGACCGAGCTCACCGACGGCTACCACCTGGTCGTCGACGCGCTCAAGTTGAACGACGTGGACACCATCTACGGGGTGGTCGGCATCCCGATCACCGACCTGGCCCGCCTCGCCCAGGCGCGGGGCATCCGCTACCTCGGATTCCGCCACGAGAGCAACGCGGGACACGCGGCGGCGGCGGCCGGCTACCTCACCAAGAAGCCCGGCGTGGCCCTGACGGTGTCCGCACCGGGCTTCCTCAACGGGCTCGTCGCGCTGGCGAACGCCACCACCAACTGCTTCCCGATGGTCCAGATCTCCGGCTCCAGCGAGCGCCACCTCGTCGACCTCAAGCAGGGCGACTACGAGGAGATGGACCAACTCGCCGCGGCGCAGCCGTTCGTCAAGGCCGCCTACCGCGTCAGCCGGGTCGAGGACATCGGCCGCGGCATCGCCCGCGCGCTGCGCACCGCGATCTCCGGCCGTCCCGGCGGGGTGTACCTCGACATCCCGGCCGCGGTGCTCGGCTCCGTCATGGACGCCGAGGCCGGCGCCCGGACGCTGAGCCGCCTCGTGGACCCCGCGCCGCGCCAGCTTCCGGCGCCCGAGGCGGTGGACCGGGCGATCGAGCTGCTGGCGGGTGCGCGGCGGCCGCTGATCGTGCTGGGCAAGGGCGCCGCGTACGCCCAAGCGGACGCCAGGGTCCGCGAGTTCGTCGAGTCCACGGGCATTCCGTACGTACCGATGTCGATGGCCAAGGGGCTGCTGCCCGACGACCATCCGCAGTCGGCGGCCACCGCCCGCTCCCTGGCGCTGAAGAAGGCCGATGTCGTCGTGCTGGTCGGGGCCCGCCTGAACTGGCTTCTGAACCACGGCGAAGCGCCGCAGTGGAACCCCGACGCGAAGTTCGTCCAGGTGGACATCGAGCCCCGGGAACTGGACAGCAACCAGCCCATAGCGGCCCCGCTCGTCGGAGACGTCGACTCCGTGCTCGAAGCGATCGCGGAGCGGGCCAAGCCCGGCCAGATCACCGCCCCAACGGCCTGGCGGGAGGAACTGGCCGCCCGCTCGGCGCAGAACGTCGCCAAGATGGCGGAGCGCCTGGCGGCGGACCCGCACCCCATGCAGTTCATGGGCGCCCTCCGGGCCGTGCGCGACGTGGTGCGCGAGCACCCGGACACGTACATCGTCAACGAGGGCGCCAACACCCTGGACATCGCGCGCAACGTGATCGACATGCACGTGCCGCGGCACCGCCTCGACAGCGGCACCTGGGGCGTCATGGGCATCGGCATGGGGTACGCGATCGCCGCCGCGGTCGAGAGCGGAGCGCCGGTCGTGGCCGTGGAGGGCGACAGCGCCTTCGGATTCAGCGGCATGGAGCTGGAGACGATCTGCCGCTACGAGCTGCCCGTGGTGACCGTGGTCATGAACAACGGCGGGGTCTACCGGGGCGACGACGTCAACCCCCTCGACGGTGCCCCCTCCCCGACGACGCTGATGCTCTCGGCACGTCACGACCTGATGATCGAGGCCTTCGGCGGCAAGGGCTATCGCGCGACCACGCCCGCCGAGGTCACCGCCGCCCTCACCGAGGCGCTGGCCTCCGGACGCCCGGCGCTCATCGACTGCGCGATCGACCCGTCGGCCGGCACGGAGAGCGGCCACATCGCCCACCTCAACCCCAAGGGCATCACCGTCGGCAACATCACGCCGGCGAAGAAGTAGCAGCCGCCACCATTCAGGAGAAGGAATCCACCATGAGTGACCTGAGCCGCACACCGCTCGCCGGAATCAAGGTGATCGACTTCACCGGGGTCCAGGCCGGCCCCGCGTGCACCCAGATGCTCGCCTGGTTCGGCGCCGACGTCGTCAAGGTCGAGCGCATCGACGGCGGCGACGTGACCCGCCGTCAGCTCCGGGACATCCCCGACCTCGACGCCCTCTACTTCACCATGCTGAACAGCAACAAGCGTTCGCTGGCCATCAACACCAAGTCCCCCGAGGGCAAGGAGGTCATGGAGAGGATGATCCGCGAGGCGGACATCCTCGTCGAGAACTTCGCACCGGGAGCGATGGACCGCATGGGCCTCGGCTGGGACCGGATCCACGCGCTCAACCCGCGGCTCATCTTCGGTTCGGTCAAGGGCTTCAACGACGACTCGAAGTGGAACGACCTCAAGGTCTACGAGAACGTGGCCCAGGCCGCCGGCGGCGCCGCGTCCACCACCGGCTTCTGGGACGGCCCGCCCACCATCAGCGGCTCGGCCCTCGGCGACAGCAACAGCGGCATGCACCTGCTGATCGGCCTGCTGACCGCGATCATCCAGCGCAACGCGACGGGCCTCGGCCAGAAGGTGTCGGTGTCCATGCAGGACGCCGTGCTCAACCTGACCCGGGTCAAGCTCCGCGACCAGCAGCGCCTGGAGAAGACCGGCTACCTGGAGGAGTACCCGCAGTACCCGAACGGCGAGTTCGGCGACGCGGTGCCCCGAGGCGGCAACGCCGGAGGCGGCGGCCAGCCGGGCTGGATCCTGAAGTGCAAGGGCTGGGAGAACGACCCCAACGCCTACATCTACTTCACGATCCAGGAGCAGAACTGGGCCCGCACCTGCGAGGCCATAGGCAAGCCCGAGTGGACCGAGGACCCGCGGTACACCACGGCCCGGGCCCGCCAGCCCCACATCATGGACATCTTCGGCGAGATCGAGAAGTGGCTGGCGGACAAGACCAAGTACCAGGCAGTCGACATCCTGCGCACCTTCGAGGTGCCCTGCGCACCCGTGCTCAGCATGAAGGAGCTCGCCGCCGACCCCGACATGCGCAAGAGCGGCACGATCGTCGAGGTCGAGCAGAAGGAGCGCGGCACCTACCTGACGGTGGGCAGCCCGATCAAGTTCTCCGGCTTCACACCCGAGATCGAGGGTGCGCCGCTGCTCGGCGAGCACACCGACGAGGTGCTCGCGGACCTCGGCTACGACGCGGACGCCATTCGCAAGCTGCACGAGGGAAGGGTCGTCGCCTGACCCGGCCGCCCCGAAAACCCCAGGTGCCCTGCACGCGGTCCTCGCGTGCAGGGCACCTGGGTGTGTGTGCGGCGGGGCTTCAGGCCGGCGCGGCCTCACCGGAGGGATCGTCGCCGGCCGCCTCGCGCCGCATGCGCGCCCTCTCCCGGGCCCGCCGCGCGGTGACGTCCCGGATGACCGCGCCGCAGTGGGCGGCTGCGCCGTCCGGACCGGCCAGCAGCACCACGCTGAACTCGATGGACAGCCTGCGGCCGTCCGCCCCGACGGCGGGCACCGACAGCAGGTCGGCCTCGCCGTACCGGCTCACCCCCTGCTCCATCGCGGCCACGAAGCCGTCCCCATGACGCTTGCGGTGCTTCTCGGGGATGATCAGGTCCAGGCTGCGCCCGGCGACCTCCCCGGCGGAGTACCCGAAGATGCGCTCCGCCCCCCGGTTCCAGTAGCGGATCAGCCCTTCGCGGTCGACGATCACCAGGCCGTCGGGCGCCTGGGCGGCCATGCCCAGCACGACCGCGGGATCGAGCTCTGTCATGTCTCCTCTTTTCCTCATGGCTGAGGCGGGGCCTCTCCGGCATGGCTGAGGCGGGGCCTCTCCGGCGCAGGGGGCGCTCCCCGCCGTGAGAGACCCCGCCGCCGTGCCGCGGGGAGCGGGTCAGCCCTGGGAGGCCGCGGCCCGCAGGGCGATGCGGTGCTCGCCCGCGTACACGTTCATGGAGGCGCCGCGAAGGAAGCCGACGAGGGTCAGGCCCGCCTCCGCCGCCAGGTCGACCGCGAGGGACGACGGGGCCGACACCGCGGCGAGCACCGGAATGCCCGCCATCACCGCCTTCTGCGCCAGTTCGAAGGAGGCCCGCCCCGAGACCAGCAGCACCGTCCGCGACAGCGGCAGCATGCCGCCCCGCAGGGCGCGGCCGACCAGTTTGTCGACCGCGTTGTGCCGGCCCACGTCCTCGCGGACGTCGAGCAGTTCCCCCTCCTCGGTGAACAGGGCCGCCGCGTGGAGGCCCCCGGTCCGGTCGAAGACCTGCTGCGCCGCCCGTAGCCGGTCGGGGAGGCGGGCGAGCAGTCCGGGATCCAGCCGGACCGGGGGAGTGTCGTGGATCGGCCAGCGGGCCGTCGTACGGACCGCGTCCAGGCTCGCCTTGCCGCACAGGCCGCAGGACGAGGTGGTGTACACATGGCGTTCGAGCGTGATCTCCGGCAGCACGAGTCCCGGAGCCGTCCGCACGTCGACGATGTTGTACGTGTTGGCTCCGTCGGCCGTGGCTCCCGCGCAATACACGATGTTCCGCAGCTCCTCGGAGCTGCCCAGCACCCCCTCGCTGACGAGGAAGCCCGCCGCCAGGGCGAAGTCGTCGCCCGGCGTGCGCATCGTGATGGCGAGGGGCCTGCCGTTGAGCCGGATCTCCATCGGCTCCTCGGCGACGAGGGTGTCCGGCCGGGTGGAGACGGCCCCGTCCCGGATGCGGAGCACCTTGCGTCGTTCCGTGACCCGTCCCACGGCGATCACGCGGTCCGCAGTGCGAGCAGGTCCGAGATGGCGTGGACGGTCCGGAGCGTCCGCACCGGGACCCCGGTGATCTCCGCCAGCTCCACCACGGCCGCCAGCAGCACGTCGAGTTCGAGCGGCTTGCCGCGCTCCAGGTCCTGGAGCGTCGAGGTCCGGTGGTCGCCGACGCGCTCCGCACCGGCCAGCCGGCGTTCGATGGAGACCCCCACCTTGCAGCCGAGGGCCTCCGCGACGGCGAGCGTCTCCGTCATCATGATCTCGATGACCTCGCGCGTACCGCCGTGCCGGCACATCTCCCGCATCGTGGCCCGGGACAGCGCGCTGATCGGGTTGAAGGAGATGTTGCCGAGCAGCTTGAGCCAGATGTCGTTGCGCAGGTCTTGTTCGACCGGGCACTTGAGGCCGCCCTCCTGCATGGCCTCGCTGAACGCCAGGCAGCGCTCGGAGAGGGACCGGTCGGGCTCGCCGATGGAGAAGCGGGTGCCTTCGAGGTGGCGTACGACGCCCGGACCCGCCAGCTCGGTGGCCGCGTACACCACGCATCCGACGGCCCGTTCGGGCGCGAGGACGGCGCTGACCGCGCCGCCGGGGTCCACGCTCTCGATGCGGTGGCCCTCGTACGGTCCGCCGTGCCGGTGGAAGTACCACCAGGGGATGCCGTTCTGGGCGGCGATCACGGCGGTGCCCTCGTGCAGCAGCGGCTCGATGAGCGGCCCGCACGCCGCGTAGGAGTTGGCCTTGAGGCCCAGGAAGACGTAGTCGACCGGACCGATCCGGGCCGGGTCGTCGGTGGCGTGGGCGCGGGCGGTGAAGTCTCCGCGGGGGCTGTGCACCCGGACGCCGTGCTCCCTCATGGCCGCCAGATGCGGTCCACGGGCGACGAGGTGCACGTCGGCGCCTGCTCGATGCAGCGCGGCGCCGACGTATGCGCCGATCGCACCGGCGCCCAGAACTGCGACTTTCACCGGATCTCTCCGAGGACGCCCCGGGCTTCAGTCCGGGGAGGAACGGGTCCTTGGGGCGGAGCCGCGTAGCGGCGGAGTTCGTTGCTCATCTGCTCTGACCTGCGCTCTCTTTCGTTGTCAGTGGGGGTGGCTAGGTTGGGGTCATGCCGACAGCAGCGGTGGACGATGGCGAGGGGGAAGCCGGGCATGCCCGGTACACCTTCCGGCTTCGCGTGTCGTCCATCGCGTTGACCCGGCTTGAGGCGGAGTGGGCGCGGTGCCGGTGGGTGTGGAACGAGTGCGTGGCGATGTCCCGCAAGGTCCACGCCGACAACAAGACGGCCGGCGAGAAGGTGACGTGTGGAGGCTCGATGGCGTGGCTGCGTGAGGGCAGCAGCGTTCCGCAGCAGCAGATCATCCGAGACTTCGCCAAATCCCGCACGAAGGCGGTCAAGGACATCAAGGCCCGGATGCCGATGCGGCAGCGCGCCGGGATGCCGAAGTACAAGAAGAAGCACCTGGCGGACCCCACGCTCAACTACACGCAACGCGGCTTCCGGTTGAAGGACGGACGTCTCTACCTCGCTGGCGGCGTTGCCGTGACTGTGGTGTGGTCGCGGGATCTTCCTGGGCCGCCGTCGTCGGTGCGTGTGTACCGCGACAGCCTCGGGCACTGGTACGCCAGTTTCGTCGTCCCCGCGACCACCGAACCACTGCCCTCCAAGGGCGCGGTGATCGGTATCGACTGGGGCGTGCGGGAGATCGCGACCACCACGTCCGACGACCATGACCTGCCACACGCCGAACATGGCGGGAAGGCCGCCGGCCGCGTCGCGCACTACCAGCGGATGATGGTCCGCCGCCGCGTACCCAAGGACACCGCCCGCAAGTGGGCGAAGAGGGTGGTCCGCGACCATGACGCCCTCGCGGTGGAGGACTTCAAGGCGAAGTTCCTCGCCAAGTCCACCATGGCCCGTAAAGCGGCGGACGCCGCGATCGGCGCCACGAAGACGGCCCTGAACGAGATGGGTCGCAAGCACGGTCGTGCCGTGCACCTGGTCCACCCCGCGCACACCACCATGGACTGCGCGCAGTGCGGAGCGAGAACCAAGCACGCACTACCCCTCTCTGAACGAACCTACTCGTGCACCGCGTGCGGAGCCGTGTACCCCAGGGACAAGAACTCCGCCCACGTGATGCTCGTCCGGGCTGGTCTCAACCCGGCTGGTGCCGATCGTGTAAGAGCGTGCGGACCGCCGGTCCGCAGCCAACGTGAGCCAGGAATCCCCTCCCAGTAGGGAGCGGAGGATTCAATGTGTGGCACTCCGTTCGGGTCTTCCGAACGGTGTCGATGAAATATTGTCTACAGGATGGAATCGTTGGCGGCAAGGGCTGACGCGGGCCTGGCGGTGGGGAGTTGGCCGTCGGGAGGCCGCCGTCTCGGTGCGCCGTAGACTGTAGGCGAAAGACAATCCATCATGGGGTTCGCGACGCAGCGGCCGGCGCTGCCCAGGAGGGAACCGTGATGTTGTCGACAGGACTGCCGCAGGGGGCGGTGCCCAAGCTCGAACGGCCCGGCCCGCTGCGTGACCGCGTCTACGGGGCCCTGCTGGAGCTCATCACCACCCGCGCCCTCCAGCCGGGGCAGCACCTGGTCGAGAGCGAGCTCGCCGGACACCTCGGGGTGTCCCGGCAGCCCGTACGGGAGGCGCTGCAGCGCCTCAGCACCGAGGGATGGGTCGATCTGCGGCCCGCCCAGGGGGCGTTCGTGCACGAGCCGACCGAGGCGGAGGCCGACCAGCTCCTCACGGTCCGCACCCTCCTGGAGGCCGAAGCCGCCCGGCTGGCCGCCGCCCACGCCGGCGCCGAGGCCATCGCGGCGCTCGAAGAGCTGTGCGCGGAGGGTGAGCGGGCCGTCGCCGCGGACGACGTGGACGCCGCGGTCAGGGCGAACGCCCGCCTGCACGCGAAGATCATGGAGCTCGCGGGCAACGCCGTCCTCGCCGAGCTGGCCGCACAGGTGGACCGGCGCGTCCGCTGGTACTACACGCCCGTCGCACGGCAGCGGGGCCGTCAGTCCTGGGTCGAGCACCGGGAGTTGATCGCGGCGATCGCGGACCGTGACGGGGAGGCCGCGACGGCGATCATGCGCGCGCACACGGAGCACACGCGGAAGATGTACCACGAGCGGGAGAAATAGCAGTCCGGCGGCGGGATAGGTGACGGGACCGGCGGTCGCGGGCGGGGGCGTTGTGGCTCCGTGTCCCATCTCACCGTCCGACATTCGGGAAGCTGTGTTCATTTCCCGGTGATCCGCCCTAATGTGGGCCGCGCAGCTGGTTCGCCCCCGTCCGCCAGGCGGGATGCGTCGTAAGAGGGAACCCGGTGGGAATCCGGGACTGCCCCGCAGCGGTGAGCGGGAACGACCGCCGTCATACGCACTGGGACCGGAACCGGTCCTGGGAAGCGACGGCCATTAGGTGCCCGCCGGGAGACCGGCAGGCGTGCCCGCGAGTCCGAAGACCTGCCCGTTGCCCGTGCGCGATCGACCGCGCACGGTTTCCCGGTGACCTCGTGGGCGGGTCGGCGTGCTTCAGGCGGATCCTCCCGTCGCGTACCGAGCCGTACGCGACCCCGGCGCCCGCCCGTTCCCGCACCCCCTTCGCGTCCGCGACCCGTCACCGGGTCCATGGAGACACGCTCGCGAAGGAGAGTTCCGTGACCACCGAGTCCGCAGCAGCATCCACAGCCGCATCCACCGCCGCATCCGTACGGGCCACCGTGTACGGCTACCCCCGCCAGGGACAGAACCGGGAACTGAAGAAGGCGGTCGAGGGCTACTGGAAGGGCCGCGTCACCGCCGAAGCCCTCCGAGCCACGGCCCGCGAACTGCGCCGCACCAACTGGGCCCGGCTCGCCGAGGCAGGCATCACCGAGGTCCCGACCGGCGACTTCTCGTACTACGACCACGTCCTGGACACCACCGTCATGGTCGGCGCGATCCCCGACCGGCATCGGTCCGCCGTCGAGGCGGACGCCCTGGACGGCTACTTCGCGATGGCGCGCGGCACCCAGGACGTGGCCCCGCTGGAGATGACCAAGTGGTTCGACACCAACTACCACTACCTCGTCCCCGAACTCGGGCCCGACACCGTCTTCACCGCGGAACCCGCCCGCCAGGTAGCCGAATTGAAGGAGGCCCTGGCCCTCGGCCACTCGGCCCGCCCGGTCCTGGTCGGACCGGTGACCTACCTGCTCCTCGCCAAGCCCGCGCCCGGCGCGGCCCCCGGCTTCGATCCGCTGACCCTGCTCGACCGGCTGCTTCCCGTCTACGCGCAGGTCCTCGCCGAACTGCGCGCGGCGGGCGCCGCCTGGGTCCAGCTCGACGAGCCGGCCCTGGTCCAGGACCGCACCCCGGCCGAACTGAACGCTGCGGCCCGCGCCTACCGCGAGCTCGGCGGTCTCACCGAACGCCCCAAGCTGCTCGTCGCCTCCTACTTCGACCGGCTCGGCGAGGCCCTGCCCGTGCTGGTGAAGGCGCCCGTGGAGGGCCTCGCCCTCGACTTCACCGACCGGGCCGCGGCCAACCTCGACGACCTCGCCGCGGTCGGCGGCATCCCCGGCAAGCGGCTGGTCGCCGGCGTGGTCAACGGCCGCAACATCTGGATCAACGACTACCAGAAGTCGCTGACGACCCTGGGCACCCTGCTCGGCCTCGCCGACCGGGTCGACGTCGCCGCGTCCTGCTCCCTGCTGCACGTCCCGCTGGACGCGGACGCCGAGCGGGACACCGATCCGCAGATCCGGCGCTGGCTCGCCTTCGCCCGCCAGAAGACCACCGAGATCAGCACCCTCGCCCGCGGCCTGGCCCGGGGCACCGACGCGATCGCGGCCGAACTCGCCGCCAACCGGGCCGACCTGGCCTCCCGCGCCGCCTCCCGGATCACCCACGACCCCGCCGTCCGGGCCCGCAGCGCCGCGATCAGCGCGGCCGACGTCCACCGCTCCCCGTCCTACCCCGAACGGGCCGCCGCCCAGCGCGCCCACCTCGGCCTGCCCCTGCTCCCGACCACCACCATCGGCTCCTTCCCGCAGACCACGGAACTGCGCACCGCCCGCGCCGACCTGCGCGCGGGACGCATCGGCACGGCGGGCTACGAGGAGCGCATCCGGGCGGAGATCCGCGAAGTCGTCTCCTTCCAGGAGAAGGCGGGCCTCGACGTGCTGGTGCACGGAGAGCCGGAACGCAACGACATGGTCCAGTACTTCGCCGAGCAGCTGACCGGCTACCTCGCCACCCAGCACGGCTGGGTCCAGTCCTACGGCACCCGCTACGTCCGCCCGCCGGTCCTCGCCGGAGACATCTCCCGCCCCGACCCGATGACCGTCCGCTGGACCACGTACGCCCAGGAGCAGACGGCCAAGCCGGTCAAGGGCATGCTCACCGGCCCCGTCACCATGCTCGCCTGGTCCTTCGTCCGCGACGACCAGCCGCTCGCCGCCACGGCCCGCCAGGTCGCCCTGGCGCTCCGCGACGAGGTGACCGACCTGGAGGCGGCCGGCACCTCCGTCATCCAGGTCGACGAGCCCGCCCTGCGCGAAACCCTGCCGCTGCGCGCCGCCGACCACGCCGGCTACCTGGCGTGGGCCACCGAATCCTTCCGCCTCACCACCAGCGGCGTCCGCCCGGACACCCAGATCCACACCCACATGTGCTACGCGGAGTTCGGGGACATCGTCGAGGCCATCGAGCACCTCGACGCCGACGTCATCAGCCTGGAGGCGGCCCGCTCGCACATGCAGGTCGCCGATGAGCTGGCCGGCGCGGGCTACCCGCGCGAGGTCGGCCCCGGCGTCTGGGACATCCACTCTCCCCGCATCCCCTCGGCCGCGGAGGCGGCGGCCCTGCTGCGCAAGGGACTTGGGGCGATCCCCGCCGAACGCCTCTGGGTCAACCCCGACTGCGGCCTGAAGACCCGCGGCTGGCCCGAGACGAGGGCCTCGCTGGAGCACCTCGTCGAAGCGGCCCGCCAGGTGCGCGCGGAAGTCTCGCCGAGCGCCTGATCACGGTGGCGAGTGCCTGATCCCCGTAGGGAAGCCGGCACCCGGGGCGTCCGGGTGCCGGCCGGGGGCGTACCGCGGAGCCGCGCCCCGGGAGGCGGGTGGGGTCAGGCGGGCTGCGGGCCCAGCCGCTGCCACAGGTGCTCGTCGACCCGGTCGAGGAAGGCCAGGGCCTCCCGCTCGACCGCTTCGGCGGCGGCGCCGGTCCGGCCGTGGTTCTCGATCCGCTGGTACGTCAGGTGGAGCTGTTCCAGGGCGCGGTGGATCGCCGCCGGCTCCACGGGCACGATCTTCGCGACCGGGCGTACGTAGTTCGGCCACCACCCGGTGACCGCCTCGCGCAGCAGTACGCGCAACTGGCCCGTCCTGCCGCACGCCCCGACGAAGCAGGCGGGCGGCGGCCGCAGCACCTCGAACAGGGCCTGGGTCTGCCGGCTCGACCCGCGCCAGCGGTTGCGCCGTTCCGCCTCGGCGTAGCGGTCGCGGGTCATGCCGACCCCCACGGCCGCCTGCTCCACCGTCAGTCCCAGGAGCGTCCGGCACTGCAGGAGCGTGGCCGGTTCGCCGAGCAGATCGCCCGGTGAACACCACAACGCGGCTGCCAGCGCCTTGATCTGATGGCTCGTCGGGACCTCCGTGCCCCGCTCCCATGCCAGGAGCGTGCCGGGGTGAAGGGGGTGTCCCTGGAAGGCCGATACGGCCCAGGCGACCTGGCCGTGCGTGAGTCCGAGCTGCTCGCGCACGGCGGCGGCGCGGCGGGGCTCCAGCGGGGGATAGGCGGAGATTTCGCCCTCGGGCGGGCTGTGGAGATCGTCTTGGGATGGCATAGCCGGACACCGTAGGGCGAGGCGGCGCCCCAGCCAAGGCCTGCCTGCGGATTTCGCGGGTGCTCGGGACGTCGGTCGACGCGCGTTGACCGGCCCGCCCACGGTGATTGTGCGTACGTCCAAAGAATCGGAGGAATCGATTGTTCCCCCTGGAGGAGTTGACGGCCGGGGGGCCTGTTCGTAGGGTCGCACTCGTCCACAGCGGAAAGTGAATTCCGCGATGAGGAATCTTGCCGTTCTCCCCACCCCCGGACACCGGCACGATTTCCGTATCCCTCCGGGCAAGTCCGTCCACTTGTCCGGTCTTCCGGCCGTGCTTCGCCCCCGACCGTCCCCGCCGCCCGCCGGCCGGGAGGTCTCTCGGAGGGACTGTCCCTTTTGCGCTCCCCTACGCTCTTCACGCACGAACACTCCGCCCCGCCCGCCCTGCCCCTTCCCGTCCATCCCGCGGACGAAGTCCTGCCCATGCGGCGGATGATCCCCGCCGCCCTGCAGCACGTGGCCAGCATGTACGCGGGCCTCGCGGCGCCTCCACTGATCATCGGTGGCGCCCTGGGCCTGACGGCGGCGCAGCTCACCGCGCTGCTCGCCGCGAGCCTGGTGGTCGCGGGCCTGGTCACCGTCGCCCAGACGCTGAACTTCTGGGGTGTGGGGGCCGGACTGCCCGTCACCAACGGCGTCTCGTTCGCCGTGGTGTCCCCGGTCCTCGCCGCCTCCGTGTCACGCGGACAGGACACCCTGCCCCTGGTGTTCGGCGCCACCCTCGTCGCCGGGGCCCTCTGCTTCCTCCTGGCGCCGGCCTTCTGCCGGCTCCTGCGCTTCTTCCCGCCCGTCGTCAGCGGTTCCGTCATCACGCTGGTCGGCCTCTCGCTGCTGCCGGTGGCCGGGGAATGGGCCCGGGGCGGAGACCCCGGGTCCTCCGGCTACGGCTCACCGTCCAACCTCGCGCTCGCCGCCGGAACCCTCGCCTTCACGCTCCTCCTCCACCGGCTCCTCAGCGGACGCTTCCTGCAACGGGTGGCCATCCTGCTCGGGCTCATCGCCGGCACGGCCGCCGCAGTGCCGATGGGCAAGGTCGACCTCCAACCCCTCACCCAGGCACCGCTGTTCGCGCTCCCCGAACCGTTCGCCTTCGGTGCCCCGCAGTTCGAGGCGCCGGTCATCGCCACCATGCTCGTCGTCATGCTCGTCTCCATGACGGAATCCACCGCCTCCCTGATCGCGGTGGGATCGGTCGTCGACAGGCCGGTCGACGCGCGCGTCATCGCGGGCAGCCTGCGCGCCCAAGGGCTGGGCACCGCACTCGGCGGCGCCCTGGGAGCTTTCGTGAGCTGCGCCTACGCCCAGAACGTCGGCCTGGTCGCGATCAGCCGCATCCGCAGCCGGTACGCGGTCACCCTGTGCGGAGCGATCCTGGTCCTGATGGGCCTCGTACCGGTCCTGGGTTCGCTCGTCGCGCTCGTGCCGCTGCCCGTGCTCGGCGGGGCGGCGGTCGTCTTCTTCGGCTCGATCACCGTCGCCGGGATCCGGACCCTGACCAAGGCCTCCCTGGCCACCGGGCACAACGGCATCATCGTGTCCGTCGCCCTCGCCTTCGGTCTCTTCCCCGTCGCATCGGCCGACTTCTACGAACGGCTCCCCGCGCCCGTCACCATGGTGCTGGGGTCTGGCATCACGGCGGGATGCCTCGTCGCCGTCCTCCTCAACCTGCTCCTGAACCACTTCGGACGGGGCAGCGAGGCCAACGAGAGCCACGTCCCCACCGCCCAGGTCAACGCCTTCGACGGCATGGCCGGCTCCCGCGCGACCGGGGGCGGGGGCGGGGGCCTTCCCTCCGGGTGAGGCCTCGTGCGGTCCCGCTGCTCAACCGGCTTCAGAGGGAGCCCAGGTGAGGGGGTACCTCTCGCCACCCGCCCGGTCGACCCACCGAAGCCGGTCCCGTACGATCCCGCGCCGGCCCTCCGGGATCCGCTCCACCAGCCCGCTGAGCAGGTCGCGCATCCTGCGGAGCGCCATCGGGGAGCCGGCGGCGGCGTAGAGGAGGTCGTCGACGGCCGTGCGCAGGTACCGCTCCCAGTCGGGCACAGGGACGGCCACCCGCAACCGGCCGGCCTCGTCGGCGAAGTGGCCGATGCCCAGATCGCGGCCGGCGAGGCGGGCCAGCAGGTCTTCGACGCGGTCGAGGCACTCCACCGCCGTGGCCGGGTCGTTGACGGCCGGGGAGAGGGCGCGCAGCGCGATGTCGGCGAGGAGCCGGAAGGGCAGGTCGGGGTCTTGGTCGAAGGTGCGCTCGACTCCGGTCTCCAGCGTGCCGAGCAGAACGGCCTCGGGCAGATCGCCGCCGGTCACCTCGGCGAGCGTCATGCCCCGTGACACGGTCGTTCCCGGGGGGACGAGGAAGGTGACCGTGCAGTCGCGCTCCATGGCCAGGCCGACCAGAGCGCGTACGTCGATCTGCTGCACCACCACCGCCGGTCCGGACCAGAGGACGGCGGTGGCCCCGGCCGCCGGGGATGGTGGGTCGGCCGTGGCCTGGTCCGGTTCGTACGGCCGTACGTACAGGTCGTCGAACAGCCGGTGCGCGCGCGTCGCGATCGAGGTCAGGGAATGACCGAGCTGGATCGAGTGGAACGCTCTCGTCTGCAGTGTCCGCATGAGGGCGAGCGCGACCAGGGTGAGCACCATGGCGGTGCCCGGAACGAGGGTCGAGACGGTCGCCCTGCGGGCACCGACGGCCAGTCCCGAGGTGATGCTGAAGACGAACACGCCGACGGTGAAGGCGAAAGTGCGCCACACGATCGGGTCGTCCCGGAAGAGGCCGAGGCGCGGAGTGAAGGTGCTGGCGGAGAACTGGACGACCAGGAACAGCATCGAATAGATGATGCTCACCAGGCTGATGACCCCGAACCCGAGGGTGAACAGGAGCGTCACCACCGGTCCGGCATCCACCTGGGGGCCCAGCGAGAGCCTGGGGACCAGCACCCCCAGGGCCACCCCGGCGACCGCGCAGACGAGCTGGGCCAGATCCCTGCGCATCGCGCGCGCGGGACGGTGGAACGACGAGCCGGACATCCAGCCTCCTCCAGGTCCCGGTGAGCGCACCCCTCCGATGAGGATGCAACCACGGGAGGGGTGAGAGGAGGCGGCAAAATGCCGGATATGGCGTATTTCATAGCGTTCTAGTGTCGGGTGCCGTCCGGCCGGCGAGGGCCGGCGAGGGCCCGGGTCGCGGCGGACTGGAGGGCGGCGCGCAGTTCGGCGTCCCGGTTGCGGTCGGTGCGTGCTTCGACCAGGCGGATGCCCTTGCCGGCGAGCGCCTCGGTGAGGCGGTCCGTCGTCGTCAGGCGGGTGTACGGGGTGGCGGTCGCCTCGGCGAGGAGGGCGAGGTCCGCACTGTGGGGGGTGCCGAAGACCCGCTCGAAGGGGCCCGGGTGTTCTGCCTGTTCGAGCAGGGAGAAGATGCCTCCGCCGTTGTTGTTGACGACGAGGAGGGCGAGGTCGGGCACCGGTTCTCCCGGGCCGAGCAGCAACCCGTTCTGGTCGTGGAGCAGGGTCAGGTCACCGAGCAGGGCGCAGGCGGGCCCGCCGCGGGCCAGGGCCGCGCCGATCGCGCTGGACACCACTCCGTCGATGCCGCTCGCTCCGCGGTTGGCGAGGACGGTGGGCCCTGGAGGGCCGATGGGGACGGGCAGGTGCTGGTCGAGATCGCGGATGCTGAGGCTGGGGCCGGTGAAGAGGAGCGCGCCGGGGGGCAGGCAGCGGGTGAGGGCGCGGGCGATACCGGGTGCGGTGATCTCCGGAGCCGCGTCGAGGACGCCGTCCAAGGCCTCGCGGACGGCCCGGTCGGCCCGGAGCCATGAGTCGAGCCAGCGGGAAGGGGACGGTGCGGGGATGCCGGGGTCGGTGAGCGGGGGTGGGCGGAGGTGGGCACGGGCCGTTCTGGCGGGGTCCGCGGGATGGGCGCCGGAGACCACCAGGTGGGTGCGGGCCGCGCTGAGCAGGGAGGTCTGCTGCCGGGTCAGCCCGGGCCGGCCGGCGCTCACGACCAGGTCGGGGCGGTGCGCCTCGAGGAATCCGGGGACGCGGAGCAGGTGCGCCGCGGCGGTGAGCGCGTTCGGTCCGTAGCGGCCGGCGGAGGTGGGCTCCGCCAGGACGGGCCACCCGGCGCGCTGCGCGTGCGCCACCAGGGGCGCAGGGTCGGGGCAGCCGTCGCCCAGCAGCAGTACGCCGCGTTCGGTGGTGGGCAGCGGCTCGCCCGCCGGGGCCCGGCGGGGCGGGGTGCTGCACCAGGGTTCCCCGGCCGGCCGGCCCTCAAGGGATTCCGGCCAGGGGTCGGGACTGCTGCCGAGGGCGGGTACGAGCGGGGTGCGGAAGGAGATGTTGAGGTGGACGGGGCCGGCAGGACCGTGGTGTGCGCCGGCGGCGTGGCCGTACGCGCGGGCGGCCAGGGAGCGCCAGTACGACACCGCGCCTTCGCGGCGCTCGGGGACCCCGGTCTCGCAGAACCACCGCACCGCACCGCCGTACAGCCGGATCTGGTCGATCGTCTGGGGGGCGCCGGTGTCGCGTAGTTCGGGCGGCCGGTCGGCGGTCAGCAGGAGGAGGGGGACGCAGGACCGGTCCGCTTCGACGACCGCCGGGTGAAGGTTGGCGGCAGCGGTTCCCGACGTGCACAGGACCGGTACCGGACGACCGGAGCCCTTGGCCAGGCCGAGGGCCAGGAACCCGGCTGAGCGTTCGTCGATCCGTACGTGCAACCGGAGCCTCCCGGTGCGGTCGGCCTCGTGGAGGGCGAGGGCGAGGGGTGCCGAGCGCGAGCCGGGGGACAGGACGGCTTCGGTGACGCCGTTGCGGACGAATTCGTCGGTGAGGACCTCGGCCAGCGCGGTCGCGGGGTGGACGGCGGGGCCGGTCATGCGTGCTCCAGTCGGGCGTGTGCCAGCGCGAGGCGCTCCGCCCAGGGGGCGAGCGGGGCGGCGTGGGTGGCCAGTCGGGCTGCGGAGACGGGTGGGGTGCGTACGTCGATCCAGCCGTCCCGGGGAGCGAGCGGGAACTCGCTCAGGTCCGCGTCCAGCAGTCCGACGGTGCCCAGGCCGCAGGCGTACGGGAGTTCGGGCAGCGCGGCGGCGAGCGCGACTCCGGCGGCCAGGCCGACCGAGGTCTCGACGGCGCTGGAGACCACGACGGGCAGGCCGCAGGCCTCGGCCACGGCCAGGGCCGCCCGCACGCCGCCGAGCGGTTGGACCTTGAGGACCACGAGGTCGGCGGCGCCGGCGGCCCTGACCCGCAAGGGGTCCTCGGCACGCCGGATCGATTCGTCGGCCGCGATCGGCACGTTCACCCGGCTCCGCAGCCGGGCGAGCTCGCCGAGGGTGGCGCACGGCTGCTCGGCGTATTCGAGGTCGTAGCGGCCCAGCGCGCGGAGCATGCGCACGGCCTGGTCGACGTCCCAGGCGCCGTTGGCGTCGATCCGGACCCGCCCCGTGGGACCGAGGGCGTCGCGCACCGCCTCCACCCTGGCGATGTCGGACGCCTCGCTCTGGCCCGGCTCGGCGACCTTCACCTTGGCGGTGGTGCAGCCCGAAGCCGCGACCAGAGCGTGTGCGGCTTCGGGGGTGACGGCCGGCACGGTCGCGTTGACCGGGATCCGGGTCCGCAGCGGGGCCGGCCAGCCGGTGTGGGCGGCTTCCCGGGCGCAGGCCAGCCAGCGGGCGCTCTCCTGCGGCCCGTACTCGGCGAAGGGCGAGAACTCGCCCCAGCCGGCGGGGCCGCGGAGCAGGCAGCCCTCGCGGCGGGTCAGGCCGCGGAAGCGGATCCGCATGGGGAGGGAGAACGCGTACAGCGGCCGGTCGGGGGTCGCGGGCCCGCTCAGTACTGCCACGCGAAGTCCGTCCAGTCGGCGGGGCGCTTCTCCAGGAAGGAGTCGCGGCCCTCCTCGGCCTCCGCCGTGCCGTAGGCCAGGCGGGTGGCCTCGCCGGCGAACAGCTGCTGTCCGACGAGCCCGTCGTCGATCAGGTTGAAGGCGAACTTGAGCATGCGCTGTGCGGTGGGGCTCTTGCCGTTGATCTTCCGGCCCCATTCGAGGGCGGTGGCCTCCAACTCCTCATGCGGAACCGCTGCGTTGACCATGCCCATCCGGTACGCGGCCTCGGCGTCGTAGGTGTCGCCGAGCAGGAAGATCTCCCGTGCGAACTTCTGCCCCACCTGGCGGGCCAGGTAGGCGGAGCCGAATCCGCCGTCGAAGCTGGCGACGTCCGCGTCGGTCTGCTTGAAGCGGGCGTGCTCGCGGCTGGCGAGCGTCAGGTCGGACACGACGTGCAGGCTGTGGCCGCCGCCCGCGGCCCAGCCCGGCACCAGGCAGACCACGATCTTCGGCATGAAGCGGATCAGCCGCTGCACCTCAAGGATGTGCAGCCGGCCCGCACGCGTCGGGTCCCAGCTCCGCGAGGTCTCTCCGGTCGCGTAGCGGTAGCCGTCGCGGCCCCTGATCCGCTGGTCGCCGCCCGAGCAGAAGGCCCAGCCGCCGTCCTTGGGGGAGGGGCCGTTGCCGGTGAGGAGCACGCAGCCGACGTCGCCGGTGCAGCGGGCGTGGTCCAGGGCCTGGTGCAGTTCGTCCACCGTGTGCGGGCGGAAGGCGTTGCGCACCTCGGGGCGGTCGAAGGCGATGCGCACCGTCCCCTGGTCCACGGCACGGTGGTAGGTGATGTCGGTGAACTCGAATCCGTCGACGGCCTTCCAGCGGGAGGCGTCGAACAGGGCTGAGACCACGGGTATGCCCCTTCCTCTGTCGAAACGGCGGGAGTTGCCGGTTGCGGGGCGTGATCGCGCAACCAGTAAGGTCCCCGCATGGAAGATCGAAGCGTAGTCGGTCGGTCACTGTGCGCAGTCGTCGGTGTCTCGGGAGAATCGTTCCTGACCCTGCTGCGCGCTGCGCTGCGGGGCAGCGGGCCCGCCCTCCTGCCGGTCAGCGGCCGACTGGCGCTCCCGGCGCGCGAAGCCCTCCTGGCGGCGCTCCGCCCGACGAGCGTCCGGACGCCGGCCGGTGAGCGCCCCTATCCGGGAGGCCTCCCGGTGGCGGAGGAAACGGCCCTGGTCGTGGCGACCTCCGGGTCGACCGGATCACCCAAAGGGGTGGAGATCACGGCCGCGAGCCTGATCGCTGCCGCCCGCCTGTCCCTGGACCGGATCCTTCCTTCCGGGTCAGGTCCGGGGACACGCGGATCCGCCGGATCCCGTGACGGCGGGGGAGGCCGCCGGGTGTCCTGGCTGTGTGCGCTGCCCCTCGACCACATCTCGGGGATCCAGGTCCTCGTCCGCGGTCTGGTCGGCGGCACCCGGCCCGTCTTCCTCGACCGGTTCTCGCCCGAAGCGGCCCTGGCGGCGGCGGAGACCGGATGCGCCCTGACGTCCCTGGTCCCCACCCAGCTGCACCGCCTGACCTCGCTGGGCCGGGACCTCTCGGCGTTCCGGACGATCCTGCTGGGTGGGGCGCGCGCGCCGGCGGGGCTGGTCGAGGAAGCCCAACGCCTCGGAGCCCGGGTCGTTTCCACGTACGGCATGACCGAGACCGTCGGCGGCTGCGTGTACGACGGCGTACCCCTCGACGGTGTCCGCGTGAGCACCGAGGCGGGCTCCGGGCGGATCGTCCTGGACGGACCGGCCCTGTTCTCCGGCTACCGCCTGGACCCCGACCGGACCCGCGAGGCGTTCGGCCCGGACGGGTTCCGCACGAGCGACACCGGACTGGTGGACGCGGACGGCCGGCTGACCCTCCACGGCAGGCTGGACGACATCGTCATCAGCGGCGGCAAGAACATCGCCCCGGAGCCGGTCGCCGTACTCCTGGAGGCCCACCCCGCAGTACGCGAGGCCGTGGTCACGGGGCGGCCCGACCCGGAGTGGGGGCAGTGCCTCGTGGCCGCGGTCGTGCCCGCCGACCCCGTCAGGCCGCCGTCCGAGGCCGAGCTGAGGACCTGGGTCCGCGAACGGCTCGCCCCCTGGGCGGCCCCGCGCCACGTCACCTTCCTGCCCTGCCTTCCCCGCCTCCACGGAGGCAAGACCGACATGACCGCACTCACCGCGCTGCTCGACCGCGACCGTACCGTCCTTGGGAGGACTCCATGAGCACCGAGACCCATGTCCCCGGCCCCGCCTACGCCTTCGACAACTCCAACGAACACGCCGAGGGCCAGCACGACAGCCTGGCCCGGCTCCTGGATCCCTTGACGTGCCGGCGCCTCGCCGCCACCGGGCTCCGGTCCGGCTGGCACTGCCTGGAGGTCGGAGCCGGCGGCGGCAGCGTCGCCCTGTGGCTCGCCGCCCGGGTGGCGCCCGGCGGCAGCGTCCTGGCCACGGACATCGCACCGCACCGCATCCCCGAGGCCCCCGGCCTGAGCGTCCGCGCCCACGACGTCACCGGCGACCCGCTGCCCGAGAGCGCCTACGACCTCGTTCACGCCCGGTTCGTCCTGAGCCATCTGCCCGACCGCACGGCGGTCCTCGGGCGGCTCCTGCGCACGCTCAAGCCGGGCGGCGTCCTGCAGGTCGACGAGCTCGACACCACGCACTGGCCCGTCGTCACCGCACACGACGAGCACCACGCCCGGGCGTACGCGGTCTACCGGGACACCCTCGTGGCCGTGCTGAGGCAGGCCGGAGCGGATCCCTCATGGGGCCCCGGGGTGGCCCAGGCACTGGTCGACACCGGGTACACGGGCATCGACGCGCACTGCCACACCGAGGTCTGGGACCGGACCTCGGCCGGGGCGGCACTGATGCTCAGCAACAGCCACCACCTGGAACCGGGGTTGCTGCGCGCCGGGCTGGACCAGGACACCCTGCGCACCGCCCGGGCGGCCTTGGCGCACGAGGCGTTCCGTGCGGTGTCCTTCACGGTGCACACCGTGCAGGCCCGCCGCCCTTGAGCCGCTGCGCCAACCCCGTCCACGTCCATGCGCCAACCCCGTCCACGTCCATGCGCCAACCCCGTCCACGTCCATGCCCCAACCCCGTCCACGTCCATGCCCAAGCCCATGTCCTGAAAGCGAGCGACCACCACGTGAGCAGCAGCACTCCGCTCAAGGTCACCACCGTTCACGTGCCCGACCCCGGACCCCTGGCCACCCTGCCTCCCGGCCCCTCCGGCATGCTGTGGCTGCACCGGGGGGACGGACTGGCGGCATGGGGGGAAGCCGTCCGCCTGGAGACCACCGGCCCTGACCGCTTCCGCGAGGCCGACCGCCTGTGGCGGGAGTGGACCGCGGCGGCCGTCGTGGACGACGAGGTCCGCCTGCCGGGCACCGGCCCCGTCGCCTTCGGGAGCTTCACCTTCGCCGCGGCGGGCACATCGGCGCTGGTGGTACCCCGCGTCCTGGTCGGGCGCCGGGCCGGCGTCTCGTGGATGACCACCGTCGGACCGCCTCCCGGCGCCGTTCCCAGGCAGGAGCTCGGCCCGTTGCCGCAGGCGGTCTGGCGCCACGATCCGGCCGCGAGGCCCCGATGGCACCAGGCCGTCGGCGAGGCCGTGCGCCGGATCAACGACGGCGAGGCCCGCAAGGTCGTCCTCGCCCGGCAGACGACCGGCGAACTCAGCCACCCCGCGGACCTCCGCACGCTGGCCGCCACCCTGTCCGACCGCTACCCGGACTGCTTCAGCTTCGCCGTCGACGGCCTCGCCGGTGCCACGCCCGAACTCCTCGTCCGACGGACCGGACGGCAGATCACGTCCATCGTCCTGGCCGGCACCTCCTGGCCGGGCGGCACCACCCCGATCGGCACCGCGAAGATCGCCGAGGAGCACGGCTACGCGGCCGCCTCCGTCATCGGCGCGCTGGGCCCGCTCTGCGCCGAACTGCGCCCCTGCGCGGAGCCGGAACTCCTGCACCTGCCGCACCTCACACATCTGGCCACCCGCGTCGACGGCAGCCTCCTGGACGAGAGCCTGTCCTCCCTCGGGGTCGCGGGGACGCTGCACCCCACCGCGGCGGTGGGAGGAACACCCACCGGCCGGGCGCTCGACCTGATCCGGGCCTTGGAGGACACCGACCGGGGCAGGTACGCGGCCCCGGTGGGCTGGCAGGACGCCAACGGCGACGGCGAGTGGTGCATCGCCCTGCGCTGCGCGGCCATCGAGGGAAGCCGCCTGCGGCTGTACGCGGGCTGCGGAATCGTGGCCGGCTCCGAACCGGAAGCCGAGTGGCAGGAGACGGAGGTGAAACTGACCGCGATGCGCAGCCTCTTCGAGGAAAGGGTGCCCGCCCTCAGGTAGGCGGACACGCCGTCCGGCGGGTGCGCCGCGGCCCGGCCGTTCTCGCCACCGCCGCCCTGCTCGTGAGGGCCTTCGTCCCCGCGGACACGCCCTTCAGCAGGCGGGCGACGCCGGCCGCGTAGGCGATGCCGAAGAGGAGCGAGGCGAGGAACGCCGCGTGCCGGGAGAACCCGTCGATGAGCGGGAAGATCTGCCAGTGGGTCAGGTAGATGTACAGGGAGCTGGTCGCGAGGAGGCCGGCCAGTTGGTTGAGGCGCTCGCGGCTGGGGAGGCTGGGCACCCAGACCAGGAGTACGAATCCGGCGAGGATGATCGCCTCGCGCCCGGGGTCGCCGGGGAAGAAGCCCGGCACGGTGGCCAGGGCCACGGCCGTGACCAGCAGGCGCTGTCGCACGGTGGCGGCCTTAGCCGCCGCCCAGCCGAGGGCGAACAGCCAGAAGACCGTGACGGCGTCCGGGATCTGCCCGCGCTCCGGCAGGCCGACGAGGTCGTAGCGGGTGAGGAGCCCCAGGCCGGCGAGGGCCAGGGGCAGGGCGTAGGGGAACCGGCGCTCCGCCCGGTCCACCGCGGGCAGGCCCAGGAGGACGACGGCGGCGATCAGGATGTAGACGAGGGCCTCGATGAACCAGAAGTGCATGCCGGTCTTGAGGCCTTCGGGCCCCAGGACGCTGTCGAGCAGGAAGAGATTGGCGAGCGTGTAGTCGTCGTTGAGGAGCAGGATCAGGCCGATCCAGGCCGTGCTGGGCAGTGCGACGCGGGCGAGGCTGGTCCAGCCCCGGCGTACGCGTACGCGCCGTTCGGCGGTGGTGAGGTGGAAGCGGGCGAAGTTGTATCCGGCGACCGCGAGCAGGATGTGCGCCCCGCCCTTGATGCCGAAGACCTGGATGTGCGAGCCGACGATGCAGAAGATCGCCAGGGCGCGGAGCGCGACGCTCGTCTCCAGGGTCCGCCTGCGGGAGGTCTCCGCGTGCGCGGGCGGCCTGAGATCCCGGATCGGTGTGGTGTGCCAGCCCGCCGGCAGGTGGCCGAGGCGCTCTTCGAGCTGGATCGACATCTCCACGTACGAGAGCGAATCGCCGCCCAGGCTGACGAAGGAGCTGTCCTCCGTGGCGTCGGGGCGGTCGAGGACCCGGGCGTAGAGCAGGCGCAGGCTCTCGGGGGCGCCCTTCGGGGCGGCTTCGCGGCCGGTGGTGGCGTCGGGCGCCTGGCGGGCCGCTTCGCGCACCGCACGGTAGTCGGGCTTGCCCGAGGGGAGGCGGGGGAGGGCGGGCAGGACGCGGACGTGGACGACGCGGGCCGGCAGACCGCACTCCTCGGCCACGCGCCGGGCTATCCGGCGGGCATCGGAGTCGTCGCCGCCGACGGCCGCGATGCGCAGCGCCTCGTCGTCGCCGGTGCACAGGGCGCTGACGCCGTGCCGGGCGAGCATCGCCTCGACCTGCCCGGGGTCGATGCGCAGGCCGAGGATCTTCGCGAACCGGCTGCTCCGGCCGACGATCTCGTACAGCCCGTCGGGGGCGCGGCGCGCGATGTCGCCGGTGGGGAGCTCGTGCACGGTCCGGCCGAGCGCGAGGTCCGCGGGGGTCCGGGCGTAGCCGAGCATGACGTTGGGGCCCGAGTAGACCAGTTCGCCGGTGTTCTCGTCGGGGCTGTGGGCGCCGTCGGCGGGGCCGTCGGGCAGCGGCCGGAGCCGGAAGGAGCCGCCGGGAATGGGGATCCCCGCCGCCTCGGGGCGGGATTCCGCGAGGTGCGGCGGCAGGTAGGCCATGCGGGCCGTCGCCTCGGTCTGGCCGTACATCACGAAGAGCTTCCAGCCGGCGGCGCGGCCGAGCGCGGCGTACCGCCGGACCCGGTCGGGTGCCAGGCGCCCGCCCGCCTGGGTGACGTAGCGCAGGTGGGGCAGTTCCATGGCGGCGAAACCGACCCGGTCGAGCAGGTCGAAGGTGTACGGAACCCCGGCGAGGGCCGTCCCCCGGCCGGCCTTGAACAGCTCCCAGAAGCAGGTGTCGGCGACCGACAGGTCGGTCAGGATCAGTCCGGCCCCGCGCAGGAGGTGGCTGTGCACGACGGACAGGCCGTAGCAGTAGTGCAGGGGCAGGGTGGTCGCGGCGCGGTCGGTGTCCCGGATGTCCAGGTACTGCGCGATGGACTCCGCGTTGGCCTGGAGGTTCTCGTGCGACAGCCGGACGAGCTTCGGCGATCCGGTCGAGCCCGAGGTGCTCAGCAGCAGCGCGAGGTCCGGGTGCAGCTCGTGCGCCGAGACCTCGCGGCGCTCGTCGAGCCGCATCTCCCCGCCTTCGGGGCGGGCCACGACGTCCGGGTCGTACGCGTCGATCAGGGACTGGACGGCTTCGGGGTGGTCGCCCGGCACCAGGAGGACGGGGTGCCCCGCCGCGAGGGCGGCGAGGTGGACGACGAGGGCGTCGACGGTGTTGGAACCGACCAGCAGGACGAGACGGCGTTCCCTGCCGAGGCGGCGGGCCGCACTGTCCACGCGCGCGGCCAACTCGGCATAGCTGACCGGGCCGTCGGCCGTGATGACGGCGGTCCGGTCGCCGTGGGCGGCGAGGCCGAGGGCGAACGGGACGGACGCGGTGCCTGGGAGGAGGTCGGGAAGGACTGTCACGGACGAATCTTAGGAAAGCCTTACCTCGCCCGATAGTCACAGGAAAGTCACAGATGGCTCATGGAAGATCCACAGGAAATTAAGCGGTAGGGTCGGCTCCGCCGATGGGTGGGTGCGACCGGATTGTTGCGTGCGTCACCCTTGACCTTTAGGTTAGCTTTACCTTACTTATGGGGCGGTACCCGTTCTCCACTGCCCCTGTAGGAAGGCTTCCCATGCGACGCCCCTTGGTCCGACGCCTGACCGCGCTCTTCGCGGCGGCACTTCTCCTCCCCGCCGTCGCAGGCTGCGGGGTCGACGAGGACGACGCGGGGCTCGTCATCTACTCGGGCCGCAACGAGAAGCTGGTCAAGCCGCTCCTCGACGAGCTGGAGAAGGCCGTCGGCACCACGGTCGCCGTCCGCTACGGCGAGAGCGCCGAACTGGCCGCCCAGATCCAGGAAGAGGGCGACAAGACCAAGGCCGGGCTGTTCTTCTCCCAGGACGCCGGCGCCCTCGGGGCCCTGTCCACGAAGGGCATGCTGGAGAAGCTTCCGCAGGCGTCCCTCGACAAGGTGGACCCCGGCTTCCGCGGTGGCGCGGGTGACTGGGTGGGCACCTCCGGGCGGGTCCGCGTCCTCGCGTACCACCCCGGACAGGTGTCCAAGGTGCCGGACACCGTCCACGATCTGGTCAAGCCGGAGTGGAAGGGGAAGGTCGGCTACGTCCCGACGAACGCCTCCTTCCAGGCCTTCGTCACCGGCATGCGCGTCCTGGAGGGCGACGACGCCACCCGCACCTGGCTGAAGGGCCTCAAGGCCAACGAGCCGAAGGTGTACGACAACAACCTCAAGGTGCTGGAAGCGGTCGGCAAGGGCGAGGTCTCGCTCGGACTGGTCAACCACTACTACTGGTACGAGCAGGTCGCCGAGAAGGGCGAGGCCAAGGTCAAGGCGAAGATCCACTTCCTCCCCGGGGGTGACGCGGGCGGTCTCGTCAACACCGCCGGTGTCGCCATCCTCAAGGGAAGCGACCAGGCCCCGGTCGCCCAGAAGGCCGTCGACTTCCTGCTCTCGGAGAAGGCGCAGAAGTACTTCGCCGAGGACACCAAGGAGTACCCGCTCGCCTCGGGCGTGACCAGCACGGTCAAGGGCCTGCCGCCGCTGGCCTCCCTGGACGCCCCGAAGATCGACCTCGGGAAGCTGGAATCGCTTCAGGAGACCCTGAAGATGCTCCAGGAAGCCGGGATGGTCTGACCTCCATGCCCGCCACGGATCCCGGCACGCCGACGGATCCGGCCACCGCCCACCGCCCGGACGGCGCCACCGCGCCGACCGGGCGGTGGCGTGCCGGACGCCGGCCACCTGCCGTCCTGCTCGTTCCCGCGGCCGTCGCCGCGGTGTTCGCCCTGCTGCCCCTCGGCTACCTCGCCGTCCGCTCCCTGGAGCGCGGCCCGGCCTTCGCCTGGGACGTCATCGCCGACGAGCGCACCGCCCAACTGCTCGGCCGCAGCCTCGGACTGGCCGCCGTGGTCGTCTCGGCCTGCCTGGTCCTGGGCGTCTCCCTGGCCTGGCTGACCGTACGCACCGACCTGCCCGGCGCCCGGGCCTGGTCGGTGCTGGTGACCCTGCCGCTCGCCGTGCCGAGCTACGTCGCCGCCTTCGCCTGGCTCTCCGCCTTCCCGGAGCTGGCCGGCTTCACCGGGTCCGCCCTCGCGCTGACGCTGGTGAGCTTCCCGTACGTCTACCTGCCCGTCACCGCCGCCCTGCGCGGCACCGACCCGGCGCAGGAGGAGGTGGCCCGCTCCCTCGGCCACGGCCCGCTCAAGACCTTCCTGCGGGTGACGCTGCCGCAGCTGCGGCCCGCCGCCGCCGGCGGGGCGGTCCTCGTCGCGCTGTACGTGTTCTCCGACTTCGGCGCCGTGTCGCTCATGCGCTACGACACCTTCACCCGCGGCATCTACACCTCCTACCGGGCCAGCTTCGACCGCACCCCGGCCGCCGCCCTCAGCATCGTCCTCGTGGTGATGACGATCGCCCTGGTCGCCGCCGAGGCGCGGACCCGCGGCCGGGCCGGCCACGCGAGAACGGGCGGCGGCACCGCCCGCCCCGCCGTTCCCGCCGCGCTGGGCCGCTGGCTGGCGCCCGCGCTGGCCTGGTGCGCGGCGGTCACCGGCGTCGCCGTCCTCACCCCGCTGGCGACGCTCGGGTACTGGCTGGCCGTCGGCAACTCCGCGACCTGGGACCCGGCGACGCTCCTCGACACCGCCGCCACCACCCTCGGCGTCGCCGCCGCGGGAGCCGCGTTCACCACCCTGCTCGCCCTCCCGGTCGGCGTGATCGCCGCGCGCTACCGCGGCCGGACCGCCCGACTGCTGGAGCAGTCGGCCTACGCCGGGCACGCACTCCCGGGCATCACCGTGGCCCTGTCCCTGGTCTTCTTCGCGGTCCGCTACGCCGAACCGATCTACCAGGAACTCCCGCTGCTGGTCTGCGCGTACGCCGTGCTCTTCCTGCCCGTCGCCGTCGCGGGCACCCGCGCGGCCGTGCTCCAGTCCCCGCCCGTCCTGGAGGACGTCGCCCGCTCCCTCGGCCGCACCCCGCTGCGGGTGCTGCGCGAGGTGACCGTGCCGCTGGCCGCCCCCGGGGTCGCCGCCGGAGCCGCGCTCACCTTCGTCGTGTGCATGAAGGAACTCCCCGCCACCCTCCTGCTGCGCCCCACGGGAATGGACACCCTGGCCACCCGCCTGTGGACGGAGACCGGCACCGGATCCTTCGCCGCCGCCGCGCCCTACGCCGCGGCGCTGATCCTGCTGGCCGCCATCCCGTCCTACCTCCTCGGAAGGCACCGCACATGACCGACCTGCAGATCGCCGGACTGGCCAAGGCGTACGGCCCCGGTGCGGCGCCGGTCCTCGACGGCCTCGACCTCACCCTCCCCGGCGGCGCGCTGACGGCGGTCCTCGGCCCCTCGGGCTGCGGCAAGACCACGCTGCTGCGCATCATCGCGGGCTTCCTGCGCGCCGACGCGGGCACCGTCACCCTCGACGGACGCGTGCTCAGCGGCCCCGGGGTCCACCTTCCGCCCGAACGCCGCCGCATCGGCATCGTGCCCCAGGAGGGCGCGCTCTTCCCGCACTTGAGCGTGGCCCGCAACGTCGCCTTCGGCCTGACCGGACTCGACCGGTCCGCCCGGCGGCGGCGCACGGAGGAGATGCTCGAACTCGTCGGACTGGCCGGCTACGGCGACCGCATGCCGCACGAGCTGTCCGGCGGCCAGCAGCAGCGCATCGCCCTGGCCCGGGCCCTGGCGCCGCAGCCCGCCCTGGTCCTCCTCGACGAGCCGTTCAACGCCCTCGACGCCGCCCTGCGCACCGGCGTACGGGCCGACGTGCGCGCGGCCCTGCGCGCCACCGGCGCCACCGCCCTGCTCGTCACCCACGACCAGCAGGAAGCCCTGTCGACCGCCGACCTCGTCGCCGTCGTCCGGGACGGCCGGGTGGCGCAGTGCGCCACACCGCACGAGGTGTACAGCCGTCCCGCCGACCCCTGGGTCGCCGCCTTCGTCGGCGACGCGGTACTGGTCTCCGGCACCGCGGACCGGGACGCGGCGGCCACCGTGCTCGGCCGCATCCCCCTGACGGACCCGCCCGGCCCTCTCCGCGAGGGCGTGGTGCTGTTGCGGCCGGAGCAGCTCCGGCTGACCGACCCGGACGCGGCCCAAGCCAGCGGCACGGTGACCGACGTCCGCTTCTACGGTCACGACGCCATGGTCACCGTCGCCGTCGACGGCATCGACGAGCCCATCGACGTCCGGGTCCCCAGCCCGGCCGTGGCCCGGCCCGGGGAGCGCACGGGCATCGAAGTGACGGGGGAGGCGACCCTGCACCCCGTCGTCGGATCGTCACCCGGAGCGTGCCGGCCGCTGCTCTGACCGCCGTTCAGGTCCTCACCCCGGTGGGCGCGGACCTGGACGTGGACGTGGACGTGTACGGCCCGGCTCGCTCCGGGCCGGGGTCAGGACTTCGGCACGGTGTTGATGTGGTTGGTGCCGGCGCTTTGAAGTGCTCTCCCGGCTGAAGCCGGGAGATTCCTGCTTACCTTGCGGCAGCGGGCTTGACGCGCTTGGCGCGCCTGACGACTGCCCTCCCGGCAGCCGGGACGAGCGCGAGGCCCATCCGGTACAGATGCAAGACGTTGCGGGCCGCGTTGTGGTCGGCGTTGCCCGACCAGCCACAGTCCGGGTTCTTGCACACGAACACAGCCTGGGACTCCCTACTACCCGGCGTGGTGACACCGCAGACGGAGCAGCGTTGGGACGTGCCGGGGGCCGGGACCTTGTGCAGGGTCCCGCCGTGCCGGGCGGTCTTGTACGCCAGCATGGTGACCGTCCGGCCCCACGCCTCCCCGCTGATGGCACGGTTCAGCCCTGACTTCTGGGCGACGTTCTTCCCCGGCTCCTCGATGGTTCCCTTGGCCGACTTGACCATGTTGGTGATGGTCAGTGCTTCGACCACGACGGTGCCGTAGGTGCGGGCGATGGTCGTAGTCGTCTGATGCTGCCAGTCCAGGGCCCGGCGCTTGGCTTTCGCGCGGAGTCCAGCGATCTGGTCGTAGGTGCGGTGCAGCCGGCCGCTGGTGCGCTCGCTGCGGTGGTGCTTACGCCTTGCAGCGCGCTGCTCCAAGCGCAGGAGCTTGGCCTTCTCCTTGTCGTTCAGCCATTCGCCGTGCTCGTACGTTTCGCCGTCCGAGAGGGCGATCGGGACGGTGACGCCCACGTCGATGCCGATATCCGACCCATGGCGGGGTGCGGGCTTGACCTCAAGGGTCTGAACACGGAAAGCGATGTGCCAGCCGAGCGCGTCCTTGACCAGCCGGGCCCCGGTGATCCGGTTCTCCGCGCCTGCGTGCTTGCCGACCGGAAGGTCTTTGGTCCACCGGAAGCGGACCCGGCCCACCTTGGGAATGTTGGCCATGCCCCATCGGCGGTGCACGCGGACGATGTTCAGGTCGCGGCCCTGCGGGATGTCCACGGACATCACCGTGCGGATGCGGCCCTTGAAGTTCGGGGCGTCGGCGCGGCCCTCCCAGCAGTTCTTCCACGCCCGGAAGTACGTCTTGAGCACCGCTTGCGCGGCCTGCGCGGGCAGGACGGCGAGAAAGTCGATGTCCTCGCGGGCCTGCCGGATCGCGGCGTCCGCATTCGCCAGGTTCCGCTTATCCTTCGGCATCATCCGCCACCACGCGTGCAGCAGGTTCCACAGAGCGCGGGCCGCGTGCGCCTGATCATCCGCCGCGCGAACCCTGGCAGGAGACAGCGCAAGCCGGGCACGGTGCCCGAACTGCCGCTTGACCAGGGTGTCTTGACTCACAATCGGGAACCTAGCATTGGTTTATGTCGCCGCGCTGGAACCCGAATCCCGATGTCAGAACCGGTCGCCATATTGTCTACAACCTGCACGTTCACTTGGTTTTCGTCACCAAGTACAGGCGGAAAGCGTTCACCGACGCCATGCTGACCCGTACCGAAGAGATCATGCGGGAGGTCTGCGCCGACTTCGAGGCTGAGCTGAAGCAGTTCAACGGAGAACAGGACCATGTGCACCTGCTCGTGCACTACCCGCCGAAAGTCCAGCTCTCCAAGCTGGTCAACTCCCTCAAGGGCGTCAGCTCCCGCAGGCTCCGCCAGGAATACGACAGCCACGTCCGCAGGTACCTGTGGGGCGGACACTTCTGGTCCGGCTCCTACTTCGCCGGATCATGCGGCGGAGCACCCCTGACCGTCGTCAAGCAGTACATCGAAAACCAGCAGCGTCCTGTCTGACCGTCACCCCGGAGAGGCAGAGCACTCCGGCGCTCCGCGCCTCCGGGCCAAGGATGGCCTTCACCCCCGCCCTGAAGAGCGGAGCACTAGCCAAGATCAGAGGTAGAATCCGTCCACCGTCTTCTGGACATCGGCCCGGGAAACGGCCTCACCGGCCTTGTAGTAGAACCAGTTGACCTTCATGTTCCACGTGCGCGAACCACCGGTGAAGGGAAGGTCGATGAACCAGTTGCTGAAATGCATGTCCATCTTCTCGCGCGGGACGTATTTGCCGGAGCTGGTGAACAGATCCTTGCCGTCCAGTGAATAGGTGACCTTTCCGTCCACGAAGGTGATCATCATGATGTGCCAGCCATCGAGGCGCTGCTTCTTGAGCGCGCGGGTGACCCGGTCCGGCGGATCGGCCTTGAACCAGCTCGTGGTGTCGAGCCTTCGAGGCGTCCTCTCCGAAGGGTGGTGTCGCGGACGAAGTGGAGCCGGTTCTCGATGGTCCACTGTGACCCGGAGAGTTGGCCCAGGCGCTGGGGCGAGGCTTCTTGCGAGGTCAGGCCGGTGATCGCGTAGATGGTCTGGCGGCTGACGGTGCCGGTCTTGAGGTCGGTGCGGTGGCGCAGGATGTGCACGGCCTGGACGGCGTGGGGGGAGCCGAGGTCGATGTCAGTGACCGCGAGGGCTCTGGTCGCCCGGGTCTCCGTGTGGCCGTGGCCGACCTCGCGGTCATAGCGCCGTGCGGTGACGTCCTTCCACGGCAGCGACCGCAGCTGCCGACCGAGCCCGGCTGGTTGGCCTTGACCCACCAGCAGGTAATGCGCCTTCTTCTCCTCCACCAGGAACTGCGTGCGGGCGCGCTGGGTGTGCAGGGCTTCAGCGGTGACGGTGACCCCGGTCAGGTCGAAGGGCTCCAACAGCGCGGCGAAGCAGGTGATTTCGTTCGTCTTGTCCGGAACCCGCAGCTGGGTGAGGGTCTGCCCGTCGCCGGGCATGGCGGCCAGCAGGTGGGCGGCGGGTGTGTGGCCGTGTCTGGAGTCTCGGGCGGCCTTGCCGTCCACAGCCAGCGACCGGGCGCCGCTGGGATCGGCGCCGGTCAGGTCGGCCAGGCCGCCGCGACAGAGCAGGTTGAAGACACGTCGGATCGTGGCGGCACTCGGCGCGATGCGCACCCCCAACGCACCCCGCCACGCGAGCGCCGAGGCGGGCCAGGGCGTGCTGCCGAGCGTTCGCGAACCCCTGGCCGATCGCCGAGTACGAGCGCGCCATCCACCACCGCACCTATCAGTGAGGTCGACCGTCCGAACCTGGCGACGTCTGCCGCCTGGCTACTTGGCGTCGATTCCGTCAACGGGTGCCGAGATCTGCTGTCATCCGCCGCTGTTGTCAGCCGTGATGGTCAGGTTCCGAGGCGCGTCGGAGCCCTCGCAACTGGCGGTAGATGCGGTACAGGCTGAAGAGTGCCATGCTCCCAGCGGCCGCTACCGGCCAGCCCACCGAGCCCCCGTTTCGGTACGTGGATATATCTCCGCAAAGCACCGTCAATGCAGTACGTACCGAGCAAGAGCCACGGCATGACCTTATCGACGGTGTCGCCATCCTTGAACGGATCCCTCACTGGCCCTCCCTGAATCACATGCTGTCGCACTCGCCCACACTCTCGCAGGTGATTCACCGCGAATCCCACTGCGGTGACGAGGTTTATCACCTGCCGGCCAAGCGCACCAGCCATGTCCGCCGCCGCTGGCTCACTTGCAGTCACACCTCGCCCTGGCGCACAGCCTTCCTGACTTGTCAATAACACTAAAGCGCGTACTGCTGCACTGGCCTGACGACCTGTCAGCTTTTCCATCGTGGGTAGGAAGGAGCAATCCGTCGCCCTCGGAATCGTGGGAACCGAGCATTACCTCCCAGTAATACGCGAAGGCTCCTCTTGATTGTAGGGACAAATAGGGCAACCTGAATCGAATGCCCAGCAGCGGTCACCGCTGACGAGTGGAGGCAGTAGGCTGCTCGCCGCCACAAGATCACTTGTGACTTATGCCACCCCATTTGCAAGGACGGTGTCCTCAAGGTGCGCGCTCTCGCACGCCAGAGACCTGGCAGCCGGCAGAGGCTGATAGCCATCGGTGTCTCGCTCGCAGTCTCAGTAACGGTCATCCAGGGCACGGAGTGGGCGCTCGCGCCTGCCGTCGCCTCGGCCGCCACGGTTCCGCCTTCGGTACCCAGCGTTACAGGTCTCTCTCCCTGGTCGCTGAATTCCCACAGCCAGGTCAATTACACGACCAGCGCAACCCCGACCTTCCGTGCCGTTGCAACGGCCGATGCGGGTAACTATTCAGGCCCAGTTCGAGCTCACGCCCGACCCGGCCGTCAACGACACGACTTACAACTACACGGGCCTGTCTGGCCGTACCTCGTCGGGCGCGGTTGCCGTGCACACCCTCCCGGCGGCCAATGACCTCCCGGACGGCAAGCATCTGCGGCTGCGGGTCCGGGCATATGACGGCACCAACTACGGTAGCTGGAGCGGCTACACCGCCTACACCGTGGACAGTGGCCGACCCGCCGCGCCCACCATCAGCTGCGCCGGCGTCACGACTGGCGGCTGGACCGCTTCGGTGCCGGACGGCACCCAGTGCACGCTGACCACCACGGCCGGCGACGGCCAGGGTTACGCATGGGGAATCGACGACTCTTCCGCGACCCAGCGCGTAATGGACACCTCCGGCAGCGGCACGGGCAAGCCGCTGACCATCAGCATCGGCGCGGGCACCGGGTGGCACACCCTCTACGCCCGAACCATCGACGCCGCCGGCAACCAGTCGGTGAACACCACCGGTTACAGCTTCGGTGTCGGCGAGGGCGGGGCAGCTCTGCTCACCCCGCTCGGCGGCGAGCGCACCGCCAGCCGGCTTTCGCTGTCGGCCGTGGGCGCCACCGATTACACCGGCGTCACCTACCAGTACCGGCTCGGCGAGACGGACAGCTGGAAAGACGTCCCCGCCGCCAAGGTCACCCGGACCTCCGACGGCTCGGCCGTCGCCTGGCCGCTCGCCGTCTCCGGCGGCGCCTCGGCGGCTCTGACTTGGAACGTCAAGGACACTCTTTCCGCAGACAGCCCGGTCGACGTCCAAGCCAAGTTCACCAAGGCCGGCGGTACCGGCTACACCCAGGTCTCGACCGTGACGCTCGACCGGATCGCAGGCGCCGCCCCCGTCCGCAACATCGGCCCCGGCAACGTCAACATGCTCACCGGCGACTTCGCGCTCGACTCGAGCGACGTGTCGTTCTTCGGCCTGAGCGTCTCTCGCACCGCGTCCTCGCGACAGCCTGACGCCGGTTCCACGCGGGCCGGCCAGGCCTCGATCTTCGGTCCGCAGTGGTCGTCGGGCGTCCGCGCCGAGACCACTGGCACCGACTGGGTGGCAATCGAGAAGACCTCGGCCACCTCGGTTGCCGCGGTAAACGAGGCGGGTCAGCGGATCGGCTTCACCGCCGTGTCCGGCAGCTGGGAGGCAGAGCCCGGCGTCGTGAACCTCACCCTCACGGGCTCACTGACCGGTTCCTTCAGTTTGAAGGACACTGACGGCCGCACCGCGACCTTCGCCAAGGTTGACCCGGCGGCGACCACTTGGGCGTTCGCGAGCAGCTTCCTGGCGACCACGAACTCCACGACGACTGTCGTCTCGGAGAAGGTCACCTTGAGCGGCGAGGTCCTCGCGCGACCGAAGTATGTCGTCGCCCCGACCAGCGCGGTCACCGCCGCCACCTGCGCTACCACGCCGTCTACTGCGGGCTGCCGGGTGCTGGAGTTCGAGTACGCGACCGCCACCAGCGCCACCGCGAGCACCTCAGGTGACTTCGCCGGGCAGGTCAGCCAGATCAAGCTGTGGTCGACCGTGCCCGGTGGGACGTCGAGTACCTCCACCGCCGTGGCGTCCTACGCCTACGACGTCTTGGGCCGCCTGCGTGACGTCTGGGACCCGCGACTGTCCTCCCCGCTCAAGACCGCCTACGGGTACGACACGGCCGGCCGGGTAGCGACCCTGACGCCTCCGGGCGAGCTTCCCTGGACGATGAGTTACGCCAAGGTTGGCAGCTCCTCGGTGGCCGGTGACGGCATGCTGCTCAACGTCTCCCGGGCCAACCTTGCTGCGGGTTCTGCGAGCACCACCGACGGCACCAACGCCGTCACCACCGTTGTCTACAACGTGCCGGTCAGCGGCTCCAACGCGCCGTACCAGCTCGCCACGGCAGACGTGAAGAACTGGCACCAGGCTGTCGCACCGACTGACGCCACCGCCATCTTCCCTGCCGACCAGGTTCCGGCTTCGAACGACGGTTCGTCCCTGACCGGCACCTCCTATGGCCGCGCCGCCGTCCAGTATGTTGATGCCTCCGGTCGCGACGTCAACGTCGCCGATCCCGGTGGCTACATCAACACCACCCAGTACGACCGATTCGGCAACGTCACCCGGTCGCTCAGCCCGGCCAACCGCTCGGTCGCGCTCGGCCTCACCGACGCTGACAAAGCCACGCAGGCGGACCTCGGCATCGGCTCGCTCAGCAGCGCCGATCGCGCCGAGCAGCTTGAGGACTACTCGTATTGGAGCGGCGACGGGCAGCGCGAGCTGGAGGTCTTCGGGCCGCTGCGCCGCCTCGACCTGGTCTCGGACTTCATGTCAGGCACCACTCTCCTGATCAAGGCCGGCACCTCGGTGACCGGTCGGCCATGGGCGGTGAAGGAGTACGACACCGGCCGTCCGACGGACGGTACTGCTGTGGCCTCCGACCTGCTGACCATCGTCACCTCCGGTCTGCGGGTCCGCGGCTTCAACTCCTTGCAGACCAACACGCGCGTTTCCCAGACCCAGTACGACTGGACCAAGGGTCTTCCCAAGCTGAACATTGTGGACGGCGCCGGCGCCGCCCTCAGCTACGGCACTGGCTACGACGCGCAGGGCCGGATCGTCAGCCAGGACCTTCCTGGTGCCAACGGCGCGGGCGCCGGCTCCCGGGTGACGGTTTACTGGAAGGGTGACGGCACGGGCTGGTGCAAGGGCCGCCCTGAGTGGGCTGACCAGGTCTGCTGGACCGGCCCGGCGGGTGACATCACCGGCGGCGGCAGCAACCCGACGAAGCTGCCGGACACCTCGTACGAGTACAACCGCTACGGCCAGGTCTCCGAGACCAACGAGGGCAGTGGCAGCTCGTACCGCAACACCTTCCTCAGCTACGACGCCGCGGGTCGGCTCACCACCACGCACATGACCGGCAACCTCGGTCAGGCGATCTCCGACAGCACCAACGCCTACAGTTCTACCAACGGGCGAACCACCACCACTTCGTCCACCAGCAGCGGCACGGTCACCCGCGCCTACGACAAGCTGGGCCGGCCGATCTCGTACACCGACGCCGACGGCGGCACCACCACCACCAGCTACGACCAGCTGGGCCGGATCATTACCGCCTCGGACAACGTTCCGTCGACCACCACCTACAGCTACGACTCAGCCGCCGAACCCCGCGGCCTCCCGACGAAGGTCGTCGACTCGGTAGCCGGCACGTTCACCGCCGCCTACGGCCCGAATGGCACCGTCTCCACCGAGCACCTGCCCGGCGGTTACACCCTCAACCAGACCCAGGACACCGCCGGGCAGACCGTCGACCGTACCTACACCAAGGACTCCGACGGCAGCACCGTGATGTCCGACAGCGTCTCCCGCTCGGTCTTCGGCCAGGTCACCACTCATGCCAACAGCGCCACCCTGAGTAGCCAGAAGTACAGCTATGACAAGGCCGGCCGCTTGGTCGAGACTCAGGACACCGCTGGCGGCGTGTGCACCGACCGCGCGTACACCCTGGACCGGCACTCCAACCGCACCGCGCTGACCACCACCACCGGCATCGCCGGCGCGGCGTGCAGCACGGGCGGAACCACCGTCAACCACAGCTATGACAGCGCCGACCGGATCGTCGACGCCGGATACACCTACGACGCGCTCGGCCGGACCACGGCGATGCCCGGAAGCACCGTGGGGTACTACTGGAACGACCTCGTCTACCAGCAGGTCAGTGGCAGCCAGCGGCAGACCTGGCAGCTGGACTCCACCCTCCGTCGCCGCTCCTTCACCACGGAGTCGAACGCCACGGGCAGCTGGGTGCCGACCGGCACGAAGGTGAACCACTACAGCTGCGAATGCGACAACCCGCGCTGGATCACCGAGGACACCGCCTCCGGAGCCGTCACGCGCAACGTGGCCGGTCTGACCGGGGGCATGGCCGCCACCACGAGCAAGACCGGCGACACCGTCCTTATGTTCACCAACATCCACGGTGACACCAACCTGAGCGTGCCGCTGGACACCACTAAGAGCCCCACCCTGGTGGATTCCGACGAGTTCGGCCAGCCAAAGGCAACCGGCTCCGCAGCCGCCCGCTACGGCTGGCTCGGTAACTATCAGCGGTCCGCCGAGACCACCAACGGCGCCATACTGATGGGTGCCCGGCTGTACAACCCGAACACGGGACGATTCCTCTCCCTCGACCCTGTATACGGCGGTAATGCCAACGCCTATATATATCCGGCCGACCCTCTGAACATGTATGACCTGACCGGCTTGTACTCGGTTAGCTGGGGTTGGTACAAGGTGACCATCACCTTGTCTAAGCGACAAAATGATGCCGTCGCCGCCGGAGGAGGCTGGGCCGTAGCCGCTATCGGTGGACTGAAGAACATGGGCTTCGTCGGCCGGGTAGCATACTATTCCCTCCTCGCTTACGGCGCTATGGCTTGGTGGGCCAGCCGGTACGGTAAGTGCCTCCGAGTCCACGTCGTTTACCATGGCGGGTATAACTGGGCTACTTTTGCGACATGTTCACGGTGGTGAATGAGGCGTGAAGAATCCGTTGGGAAACGATGGCATTCTAACGCGCGCAATTCCCTGGATCTCGATCGTTATCGCAATTACCCTGACGGTCGCCACGTTCTCAGGTGACTCTTCCATCACAATCAGGGCAGTGGTAACGATTGCAGCGGCGACGATAATTGCTCGCTGCGTCTATTTGATCATCCATTGGAATGAGGCGGCTCGACGAGACTGAGTAAACACTCACCGACGAGCTAGTCTCAATATTTCTGGACGGCCCGTCGATATCGACGGGCCGTTTCGGATTCTTTCGTGGGACGATTTCGGCCAGGCCGTTGGTCGGCCGCGCGAATGCGATCGACCTGCGGTTTCGTTTGGATCGCCGGGCAAGAAATCTGGATTCAACCCGGACGGCGGCCGCTTCCTGTCAATCGACCCGGTCTATGGCGGCAACGCCAACCCGTACAAGTACTGCTACGGCGACCCGATAAACCGCACGGACTTGAGCGGTAAGTGGTCGTACAGTACCTGGAGCCGCTAGTGGTCGCCCTACAAGCACATCCTCGTTAAATTGAACGCTTCGGAAACAGAATGGATGGAGTGGAGAGCTGGGTCAGCAGCCACATTCTTCTCCATACCCATGCCCTGAGTGAGCGGATGGGTTAAGGCTGTACGGGAAGTCCTGAGACTGTACGCTGACTATATCGCCATTATGGCCGGATGGGTGAGATTTACGGGTGGCTGCATAAGTCTCTATGCGGAATAGGTGCTAGATGGCCGAATTTGATCAGACGGTGAAGTTCAGACTCCTCGTTGCCCTGGATCTGTTCATAGCCATATTGTTTCTGGGGCTCGCAATGGTATTCGCGACCCAGAGCGCGGCATGGCTCACCTGCGTCTTCGCTGTAGGTGGTGTTGCCGCACTGTTTACCGCCTACAAAAGAAACCAGAGGAAGGTCGGATAGCCCGGCACCAACCGGTATAGCCAGTCTCTCTGAAGAGGTCAGGACCCGCCCTGTCAATGACGGGGCGGGTCAACTCGTTTGAGAGCGTCAAGGCGGGGGCCCAGCGCGGGATGACCGCCCCGGACCGGCTTCGCCGGCGGAGGCCGACCTGCTGCTGTGAAGCCGCCTGCGGTTGGTTCAGCGTCAGCGCCTTCTTCGTCCCCGCCGGGGCGGTACGAGAAGGAGCTCGCCCGGGCCGCGCGCAGACGGTGGCCCACGCGGCGGCGGAGCGGCAGAAGCGACGGCCGGTGTCCGCCGACTGCGGCACGACGCTTACCGGCGAGCACCGGGGACAGACCGAGCGCCGCCGCGGCAGGGGCGACGACCGACGAATGCCTGACTCTGGTGGCCCTGATGTCGTTCCTCGACCGCCGGTTCGACGCCCGCGTGGCGGAGCTGACCGGTTGGCGGGAGACCCATCTGCCGTGAGCGGCACGCAGCAGGCCCCCACCGGGCATCGCCCGGTGGGGGCCTGCTGCGCCTACCGACACCCCGTGCTCGCCAGCTTCCGCGTCCCGGGGAGCCTCACCCACAGGGGAGCCCCAGGTCCAGGCGGGCGGGGTCTCGGACGCGAGCCCCAACGATCGACCAGCGGGACCACTCGCCCACCTGGATGGTCCACCCCTGCGCTTGTCCGGCCTGGTGGAGGCGCAGCATGATCGCGTACTTGTGGGCTCTGGCCAGACGCATGGAGGCGACGAGGGAGTCCAGAGGCCCGAGGGCGAGTTGTAGGGCATAACCGAAGGGTAGGGCGGTGGGGTCGAGGGTTCCGAGGCCCGCAGCGGTGATGCGGCTGTTGGCGGCGATCCGGTCGAGGAGGTGGTCGACGCGTGATCGGAGTTCGGCGAGTTGGGCGGAGGTGTCGAGGACGTCCATGCGGCCGCCATCGTTGAGCTGCCACACAGTGCCCGCTCAGACCTTCACTGGCCAGGGCTGCCCCGTGTTCCGGTCGATCGGCAGTCTGGCGCCGGCGAGGCCGATGATCGGGGAGCCGGTCGTGGCGCTCGCTCCGGAGGCGTCCGTGTCTGTTGCGGACAGCTCGTCAAGGGCTTGGAGGACGGTGGCCAGGGTGGGCTTTCCCCAGTGGTCATCGGAGTGAGGGATGTTGTTGGTGATGTGGATGAGCGGTATGAAGTCGACCTGGAGATCGAGCCGGTCGAGGACTTCACGGTCGGAGCGGGCTCGGAAGGTCGCCTTGTGGAGGGGCGGGTCGTACAGCAGGTCGGAGTGTTTGAGGTCGTCTAGTTCCCATTCGGCGTCGGTGAGGTAGCACGTGTACGCGGAGGGTCGTCCTGCCGCCCACGGGTAGGTGCGGGTGATGACACCGGTCTTGAGGTCCTGGGCATCGCCGGGCACCAGCAGAGCGATGCCGTCGTCTCCGACAACCGGCTCACGGACTTGAGCTCCATCCTTGGTCATGGCGGGGCGGCTTGCTGGCGCGATCGGTGCGAGCTCGTAGGTGATGCGGCGGAGCCTGGCCTTGGTGCCGCGGCGTACGTCCCCGGGGATCTCCCAGGCAAGGTGCACGCGGGTTGGGAACTCGCCTGAGTCCTGCTCGTCGTCCGGCCACTCGGCGAAGTAGAGGCCCGGGTCCCAGGATCGCAGCAGGACGCGGCCCTTGGCCGGGTCCCAGGCAGGGAAGTAGACGGAGTCCCCGAGGAGGAGCGCGGTCCGCTCGGCCTGCTGAATGCGCAGGGGCAGGAGCTCCCTCTCTGCCCAGGCCCGGAGACGGTCTTGCACCGCGGCGCGGTGACCTCCCGAGGCCCGGCCGGGCGCTTCGGCCGGGTCGGGCTGCCGCTCGTCGTGCTGTTCGGCGTGATCGCCCCGCTGCTGGCGCCGCTGGTCGACCTCTTCCTGCTGTACGGCGTGTTCTTCGGCGACGCCGGCATCACCCTCACCAGCTGGGGCGGCTTCATCCTGCTCCAGGCCGCACTGTCCTGGTACGCCTTCCACCTCGACCACGAGAAGCCCTGGCACCTGATCAGCCTGCCGATCCAGCAACTGGTCTACCGACAGCTGATGTACATCGTCCTGTTGCAGTCCGCGATCACGGCGATGACCGGTGGCCGACTGCGCTGGCAGAAGCTCCGGCGCACCGGTGAGGTCGCTGTACCGGTGGAGGTCTGACCATGACTGCATTCATCGACCGCGGGCGACCGCAGGACACCGTCCAGTTGAGGGTCCTCGCCATTCCGCGACAGCCGGGGCCGGACCCGGTGCCGGAGCCGGAGCCCGAGGCGCCGTCCCCGCGCAAGGGCGGCCGCGACCGCTATCTCGACCTGCTGCGCGCGCTGGCGCTGGTCCGCGTGATGATTTACCACAACTTCGGCTGGTTCTGGCTGCCCCTCGTCTTTCCGTCCATGGGCGTGATGTTCGCGCTGGCCGGCTCGCTGATGGCCCGTTCGCTCAGCCGTCCCGCTCTCCGCGTGATCCGCGGCCGACTGCGCCGGCTGCTGCCGCCGATGTGGCTGTTCGGCGCCGTCCTGATCACCCTCCAGATCCTCGACGGCTGGGGCCCCGACTCCGACGGTCACCCCACCTGGTGGTGGATCAAGCTGGCGTTCTGGATCCTGCCGCTGAGCACTCCGCCGTACGGGGAGGGCCTGCCCGGTTTCGGCCGGGTGGAAGGAGGCTGGGCCCTGCAGATCACCGTCCCGCTCTGGTACCTCCGGGCCTGCCTCTGGTACGTGCTGCTCTCGCCGCTGATGCTCTGGGCGCTGCGAAGGCTTCCGTGGGTGACGCTGTTCAGCCCCCTGGCGCTGTTGATCGTCATGAACACGTTCTTCGCCGACCAGGAGTTCGTCTACGGCCGGGTCTGGGAGACCGCCAACGACTTCACCATGTTCGGCTCCTGCTGGATCCTCGGCATGGCCCACCAGGAGGGGCTGCTCAAGAAGATCCCGCAGTACGTACTGCCGTCCGTCGCGCCGCTCGTCATGGTGGCCGGCTTCTGGTACCTGCAGACCCGGCCGGTCGATCCGACCGTGCACACCGACATCGAGTCCTGGCCGATCGCCCAGGCCCTGTGGTCCCTGGGCTTCGTCGCCATCCTGCTCCACGTGAGCCCGTCCTGGGATCAGTGGCCCAGGCTGCTGGAGCGGTGGAACGGCCTGGTCAGCCTGCTCAACTCACGCGCTGTCAGCGTCTATCTGTGGCACCAGGTCGCACTGGTGGCCGCGATCCCGCTGATCGACCCCCTCTGGAGCGTCCCCTTCGTCTACGACAACTTCCAGTGGCTGCTGGCCAGCCAGTGGTTCACGCTGCTGGTGGCGATCCCGCTGGTCGCCCTGCTGGTGCTGACCTTCGGCTGGGTCGAGGACGTGGCCGCCAAACGCTCGCCGCGCCTCCTGCCCTACCCGCGCCGCCAACGGGGCAGACGCCGGGCCGCCGACTGACGGGTCTGCGCCTGCACCGGGGGCCGTCCACCGCCCGGCTTCCGGCCGCTCCGCGGTGGCGGCTCGCAGCACGCGCTCGCCCAGGGCGCGCAGTTACGGGGCCCAGTTCGGGCGGGCATTCTCGCGGCGGATCAGACGTGTCTCGCGGCGCCCCGCGCACGCGGCAGCGGCGCATCGCTGAGCGGACCCGAAGAGCAGGAAAGGGCCCTCTTGGCGGTCAAGTGCACCTGCAGCACTCCGATCCACACGAGGGCCGCGCCCAGCAGATGGAGCATCACGAGGAGCGAGGGCAGGGCCGTCACCGACTGCACCAGCCCCACGAGGCCCTGGCTCAGGAGCACGGCCAGGAAGGCGACCGCCTTGCGGCGCGCGGCGCCGAAGCCGTCCTTGGGCAACGCGGAGAGCAGGGCGCCGGCCAGGACCAGGACCGCCCCGGCCAGCACCCCGTGGACGATGGTCACAGCCGTCCAGTCGAAGGGCATCCGTGGCACATCGGAGGAGTCGCCCGCGTGCGGACCGGAGCCGGTGGCGAGCGTGCCCACGACGACCAGCAGGGCCGTCACGGCGACCAGGGCCGCCGACAGCGACCGGATCCGCGCGGCGGACCGCGGCGTGAGCGGGACCGGCGCGTCGGCCCGGTCGACCTCGCCGCTCGCGCCATCCGCACCCGCATCGGCACCCGCATCGGCGGACGCCGCGTGCCAGGTGTACACCGCGGCGGTGAGCAGCAGCGTGGCGGCGAGGAAGTGAGCGGCAACGATGTACGGGCTCAGCCGCATCCACACGGTCACTCCGCCGACGACCGCGTTGAGCATGACGATCCAGAACTGCGCCCAGCCTCCGCGCAGGACTGCGGGCATCGGCCTTTTCTGGAGGCGCGCGGTGATGATGACCCAGCCCACCACCGCGCACAGCGCCCCGGTCAGAAGCCGGTTCCCGAATTCGATGACACCGTGCATCCCCATCTCCGCGGTGGGGGCCAGCGTCTCTCCCGTACACATGGGCCAATCGGTACAGCCGAGACCGGAGCCGGTGACACGGACGATTCCACCGGTCACGATGATCGCGATGCTCGCCACGACCGAACCCAGTGCGGCCACTCTGACGCTTTTCGCTCCGAGCGAGTACCTGTCGGCAAGCCATGAGAGGGGAGTGCGCACGATCAGCCTTTCCTCAAGTTCCCTTTACGCGTCGCGGCGCGGGACCTCAGGGTACGCCGGGCGTTGACTCGGGCCTGACGGGGCGTCGTACACCCAGGGGGCGAGGGCGCGGGCCCGCAACGCGGCCGCGCCGTTCGCCCGCGAGGTCGGCGAGACGGTGCCGCGTCGTGCCGTCCGCCGCGAGGCCGGCGAGGGTCTCGCGACGGACGGGGGAGGGGGATCAGCGCAGTCCGGCGAAGAGATCGTTCTCGGGCAGGGCCGCGCCGGTGGCGTCCTTGACGCGCACGAAGGTCTCCGTGCCCATCAACTCGCCGAACCTCTCCACGCCCATCTTGAGGAAGAAGATGCCCTCGCCCTGACTGGCGTGCGCGGCCAGCGCGTCGAACTTCTGGCCGCTGAACGCGAGGGTGTCCACCCACGTGCTGATCTCGTCGTCGGGGAGGCCGATCTCGGCCATCGCGGCGGCCTCGGCGGGATCCGGCTCCGGCATGTCCTCATGGAACTCGCGCATGATCTCCCCGAACCGCCGCATCGAGGAGTGGGGCATCGTCGTCCAGTACACCTTCGGTGTCAGCGCGGTCATCTCCAGCGCCGCCATCGTGATGCGGTGGGCCTGGATATGGTCGGGGTGGCCGTAGAAGCCGTTCTCGTCATAAGTGACGACCACGTCGGGCCGGTAGTGGCGCATGAGTTCCGCGAGTCGGGCGGCGCCTTCCTCCACGGGGGTCTGCCAGAAGGACCCGGGGGCGTCGTTGCTCGGCCAGCCCATCATTCCGGAGTCGGCATAGTCGAGCATTTCCAGGTCACTGACCTTCAGGACGGCACAGCTCGCCTCGAGTTCTCGACGGCGCATCGCGGCGACGGCCGCCGGATCGTGCCCGGGCTCGCCCGGCTTCACACCCCCCGGTCCGTCACCGCAACCGCCGTCCGTACACGTCACGAGAACCGTGCGGATGCCTTCCGCCGCGTACCGGGCGAGGACTCCGCCGGTTCCCGTGGCCTCGTCGTCGGGGTGGGCGTGTACAGCCATGAGCGTCAAAGGCCGGTCAGTCATGAAACAGTCCTCCTGCAGAAATGCGTCGTGGTCCGAGTGCGCGGCGGGCGTACCGCGATCCTGGGGTCCGGATCCCGGTGGGGCGGACGACCTGGTGGTCTCCCTGTTCCCCCGCACGTTCGGCGCCGGTCCCTCGATGCAACCGCGCGGACCGGACCGCCTGTTCCCGGTGCGGCCACCCGGCCTCAGCGGGGACGAGCAGGCCTTCCTCAGACTACGGAGAGCAGGTCCACCACGAAGACGAGCGTTGAACCGGCCGGGATCAGCGGCGAGGGGGACTGGTTTCCGTAGCCGAGCCGCGGGGGAATGATGATCTCGCGCCGACCGCCGACCTTCATGCCCCTGAGCCCGCGGTCCCAGCCCTTGATGACCCTGCCACCGCCCACGGCGAACTTGAACGGCTGTCCCCGGTCCCAGGAGGCGTCGAACTCCCTTCCGGACTCGAAGGTGACCCCGACGTAGTGAACTCGGACGACCCTGCCCGGCTTCGCCTCCGGCCCGTCCCCGACGACGAGGTCCCGGATCGTCAGCTCCTGGGGAGCATCACCCCCGGGGAGTTCGATCTCCGGCTTCGTCGGTTCACTCATGGCAGCCTCATCGCTCTCCGCCGGAATCCCTCGTACGGACCAGCCGGGCGCATGGTCACTCCATGCAGCGTAACCCTGGGTGCCGCTGATCCACTTCCCCTGCGGTGGAGCACGGCCGACGCGGCGGGCCGGGGCGTCGTGACGGTGCGCATGCCGGGCGGCGCCGCACTAGCGGGTGGCGAGCCGCTCCAGGAGGGCGGCGCTGTGCGCGAGTACCGCCCGCTCCTCATCGGTGAGTTCGGCCTCGATGGCCTGCGCGAGCCAGCCGGCCCTGCGGCCGCGCTCCGCTTCGAGCGCGGCCCGTCCCGCGTCCGACAGTTCGACCAGCGACTTGCGCCCGTCCGTGGGGTGCGCGCGGCGCGTGATCAGGTTCTGCTCCATGAGGAGCCCCACCGCCCGGGCCATCGACTGGGGCCGTACGCGCTGATCGGCGGCGAGGTCGCTGGTGGTCATGGCGCCGTCGCGGTCGAGCGTGCCGAGCACGGCGACCTGGCCCAGCGGGATGCGGTCCTCGTGCTTGACGCGCCGGGTGAGCTTGCCCATCGCATGGCGCAGTTCGGCGGCAATGGCGGCGGCTTCCGAGGTGGGCATGAGGCACCTTACCCCGCTGGTCAGCGCCGTTGCGCGCGTGACCAGCACAGCAATGCTGTACAGCAAAACTGAACAGCATTGCTGTAGGGTTTGATTCGTCGGGCTCAGCGCCAGCGCTGTCGCAGCCGGGGCCACGGCACGCGAAAACGGGGAGGAACGACCATGTCCACACAGGCAGTAGGACCCACCGAAATCACCGACGCCACCATCGAGACCGTCACCGCCCGCCGGATCATCGACAGCCGGGGCAACCCCACGGTCGAGGTCGACGTCGTCCTGGCGGACGGGTCCCTGGGGCGCGCGGCCGTCCCCTCCGGCGCCTCCACCGGTGCCCGGGAGGCCGTGGAGCTGCGCGACGGGGACTCGACGCGCTGGCACGGCAAGGGCGTCGACCAGGCGGTGGCCCACGCCAACGGGGAGATCGCGGCGTCCGTGCGCGGCCGGGACGCGGCGGACCAGGCCGGCCTCGACGCCGCCCTGGTCGCCCTCGACGGGACCGCCACGAAGTCCCGGCTCGGCGCCAACGCGGTCCTCGGCGTCTCCCTCGCCGCCGCCAAGGCCGCCGCGGCGGCCCACCGCCAGCCCCTCTACCGCTACCTCGGCGGGGCCGACGCCCACCTCCTGCCGCTGCCCATGATGAACATCGTCAACGGCGGGGCCCACGCGGACAATCCGCTGGACTTCCAGGAGTTCATGATCGCGCCCGTGGGCGCCGACACCTTCGCCGAAGCCGTCCGCATGGGCAGCGAGGTCTTCCACACCCTGCGCCGTGACCTCCTGGCCGCCGGCCACTCCACGGGGGTCGGGGACGAGGGCGGCTTCGCCCCCGCCCTGCGCACCGCCGAGGAGGCCCTCGACTTCGTGATGGCCGCCATCGAGCGCACCGGCTACCGCCCCGGCACCGACATCGGCCTGATCATGGACCCCGCGTCCTCCGAGTTCTTCCGCGACGGGGTGTACGACTACGCGGGCGAGGGAGTGCGCCGTACCCCCTCCGAGAACGTCGACTACCTGGTCAAGCTCATCGACTCCTATCCGATCCTCTCCATCGAGGACCCCATGGCGGAGAACGACTGGGACGGCTGGCGCGAGCTGACCGCCCGCGTCGGCGACCGCTGCCAACTCACCGGCGACGACCTGTTCTGCACCAGCGAGACCCTGCTGAGCGAGGGCATCCGCACCGGCGCCGGCAACTCGATCCTGATCAAGGTCAACCAGATCGGCACCCTGACCGAGGCGCTGGCCGCCGTGGCCGCGGCCCACCGGGCGGGCTGGACGGCCGTCATGTCGCACCGCTCGGGCGAGACGGAGGACACCACCATCGCGGACCTCGCGGTGGCCACCGGCTGCGGCCAGATCAAGACCGGCTCGCTGTCGCGCTCCGACCGGACCGCGAAGTACAACCAGCTGATCCGGATCGAAGAGGAACTCGGCGACTCGGCCCGCTACGCGGGCCGCTCCGCACTGCGCCGGGCGTAAACAGCGGGCGGCGGCGACCAGGTGGGTTCCGCCACCGCGACCGGCGCGAAAGATCGATGCCAGCGTTCGAAGAAGGCGCCTGCCGGGCGAAAGCCCAGGTCAGGCGCCTTCTCCTGTGGACCGTCGGTGGAGGTGCCGACCATGACCCAGTCGTGGCCGGCCTTGCCTCCGCGCAGTTCACGGCGCAGGACGTCGGTCGCGTTGGTCTTGACGACATTGCCCGTTCACCGGTCGGCTTCCAGCCGCTCTGCGGTGGCGGCGGCCCGCAGCACGCGCTCGCCCGGGGCGCGCAGGCCTTCGGTGCGGGTGAGGGTTTCGGCTACCCAGGTCGCGGCGTCGACGCCGCCCGGCAGTTCGCGGGGCGGCACGCGGGAGCCCGTACGGAAGGGGTCGGCGAGGCGGTCGAGGCGGAAGGTTCGCCAGTCGGCGCGGTCGGTGTCGTACGCGACGAGGTACCAGCGGCGTCCGGCGGCGACGAGCTGGTGCGGCTCGACCAGGCGGCGGGTCTCGGCGCCGCTGCCCGCGCGGTAGGTGAAGCGGAGCTCCTCGTGGGCGACGCAGGCGGCTGCGATGAGGGCGAGGTGCTCGGCGTCGACGTGGGCCCGTGCTGCGGGACGGCGACCGCGGCCTCCTGGAGGACGGTGACCCGGTGGCGCAGCCTGGACGGCAGGACCTGCTCCAGCTTGGCGAGGGCGCGTACGGAGGTCTCCTCGATGCCGGTGACGGAGCCCGCGGCGGCGGTGCGCAGGCCGATGGCGATGGCGACGGCTTCGTCGTCTTCCAGGAGGAGGGGCGGCATGGCGGTGCCGGCGGTGAGGCGGTAGCCGCCGGTGTTGCCCTGGGTGGCGTGGACGGGGTAGCCGAGCTCGCGCAGCCGGTCGATGTCGCGGCGGATGGTGCGCGGGCTGACGCCGAGGCGGTCGGCGAGTTCGTGGCCGGGCCATTCGCGGGGTGACTGGAGCAGGGAGAGGAGTTGCAGGAGGCGGGCGGGGGTGTCGCTCATTGGCGCGAGCATCCCAGGCCAACAGGACACAACCGGTCCTATTGGCTGGCCTTGGGTGCGGGAACCCAATAGGTCACACCGTGACCTATTGAATCCCCCTGCCGGCGGGCCATCCACATCGGCACCCGCCGAGGGCGCCGTCCACGAGGCGCTGGAGCCCAAGCCCTGGGGTGCGGTCTACGGCATCGTCCAGGACAAGTACGGCGTGACCTGGGAGATGAACTGCTACGCGGGCTGACGGCCCCGATGTCGGTGGCCAGTTGAGATTCCCCAGCGGCGGCCAGATGACGGGGAGTCATCTGGCCGCCATGGGTGGCAGGGAGTAGCCAACTCGGCTGCCGTGTCGGCTGGACCAAGCCGGCGTCGGACGAACCTACGTGGTGTGCGCGGTCACTCCGCCGACAGGCGCGGCGTACGCGGCGGCGCCGTGCGTCGGCTGCCGGTCATCTCGAAGGCCGCTGCGAGGGTCAGCAGGGTGTTGTCGTCGTAGGCACGGCCCGCGAAGGTCAGGCCGACGGGCATGCGGGTGTCCGCCATGGTGCCCATCGGTACGGTCACGGTCGGGATGCCGAGGTGGCGGGGGACCAGGTTGCCGTTCGCGACCCAGACACCGTTGCGCCAGCCGAGGTCGGCGGACGCCGCGGAGACGTCCATGTCGGCGGGTCCCACGTCCGCGACGGCCGGGAAGACCACCGCGTCCAGGCCCAGTCCGTCCATCCACAGCTCCAGGTCGATCCGGCGCGCCTCCTCAAGTCCGCGCAGCCCCTGTTCGAGGTGCGGCATCTCGGCGAGGGAGGCGTACGGGCGCTCCCGCACGAAGCGCGGGTAGTCGCCGATGGTGTCGTCGAAGCCGTCGTAGCGGTCGGGCAGTTCGCCTGCCTGCTTGGGCCAGATGCGGGTGCTGTCGACCGCGGCCAGGGTGGAGAGAGCCGGGTCGCCGTTGGCGCGCAGGAAGTCGTCCCAGGCCCAGGCGGACAGGTCCTCGATCTCGAAGGTGAGGAAGTCGCGGCTGACCAGTCCGCGGGTGAACAACGAGGGCGCGCCGGGGCGGTCGCACTCGTAGTTCGACACGACGGGGAAGTCGACCTCGACGACCTCGGCGCCGGCGGCCTCCAGGTCGCGGCGGGCGGCTTCCCACAGCGCGATGACCGAGGGGCGGGTGTCGATGCGCTGTCCGGTCTGGCCGCCGATGCCTCCGTCGGGGTTCGTTCCGGCGTCGGGGTCGGCGTTGATGTACATCCTGGGCACGCCGACGCGCTTGCCGGCGAGCGCGTCGGATGCGGCCTCGGCGGGTGCGAGGGTCAGGTAGGAGGCGGGGCGTACCTGCGACGCCGGGGGCAGCGCCACCCACGGTTGTGCGCGCCACAGGTCACCGCGCGTCTGCGGGTCGTCGGCCACGATGACGTCGAGCAGTTCGAGCAGGTCGGCCATGGTGCGGGTGTGCGGGACGACGACGTCCATGGTCGGTACGAGCGGCCAGTTGCCGCGGGTCGAGATCACGCCGCGGCTGGGGGTGTAGGCGCACAGCGCGTTGTTCGAGGCGGGGGCGCGGCCCGAGGACCAGGTCTCCTCGCCGAGGCCGAAGGCGCCGAACGACGCAGCCGTCGCGGTGCCGGAGCCGTTGGAGGAGCCGGAGCCGTAGGCGCTGGTGAGCCAGTCGGCGCTGTACGGGCTCTCCGCGCGGCCGTACACGCCGCGCTGCATGCCGCCGTTCGCCATCGGGGGCATGTTGGTCAGGCCGATGAGGACGGCCCCGCCCGCGCGCAGCCGCTCGATGGCGAAGGCGTCGCGCTGCGCGACGAGGTGCTCGAAGGCGGGGGAGCCGGACGCGGCCGTCAGGCCCTTCGCGAGGTAGCTGTCCTTCGCGGTGTACGGGATGCCGTCCAGTGGGCCGAGGCTCTCGCCGTGCGCGCGGCGGGCGTCGGAGGCCTCCGCTTCGGCGCGGGCGTCCGGGTTCATCACGACCATCGCGTTGAGAGCGGTAGCCGTACCGGGCCGGTCGTACGCGTCGATCCGCGCGAGGTAGGCGTCGAGCAGGCCTACCGCGGTGGCCTCGCCCTTCTCCAGCGCTACGCGCAGGTCGGCGATACAGGTCTCCACAACATCGAATCCGCGCGTCATACGGGTGTCTCCTGGGTGGCCGGGTCGGGCAGGTGGGACGCCGGCGCGTCGGGCCGGCCGACGGACGTCACGGACGTCACGCACGCCCCTCACTGCACTGACTAGATTTTCAGTCTAGACTAAGAATCTAAACTCCCGGAACCGAGGTAGGCGCATGTCGACGTCAGAGACCTGGCCGGCCCGGCCCCCGGTTGACAGGAAGCGTCAGTCCACCGGGGACGAAGCGCGCGGGCGGGCGATGCGGGCCGCCATCAGCGTCATCGCGGAGAAGGGCACCGCGGCCCTGCGGATGTCGGACATCGCCGCGCGGGCCGGCATGAGCACCGGGCACATCCTGTACCACTTCGGCAAGAAGGATCGACTGCTGCTCGAAGTCCTCGCATGGAGCCAAGCGGACCTCTGGACCCGGTTCGATCAGGCCACCGAGCAGGCCGCGTCCCCTGCTGAGAAGCTGGACCTGTTCGTCCGCTTCTACCTGCCCCGTCATCAAGGTGACGAACGCTACGCGCTGTGGACGCAGGTGCTGGCCCAGCGCCACGACGAGGCGGGCCGGCGCATCCTCACCGCCCTGCTGGACGGCTGGGACGAGCGACTGGAAGCCATCCTTCGTGAGGGCCGGGACCTGGGGCACTTCGCCGAAGTGGACCTTCCCGAGTTCACCATCCGGGCCGTGGCCATGCTGAGCGGTCTCTCCGAAGACGTGATGTTCGGACGGTCGCGCTGGCAGGACACCTCCGCGGACGCGTTCGCCCTGTCCGCCCTCGAACGCGAACTGCGTCCGACCGGTCAGGCGTGACGACGGCTTCCCCACGTATCGGTTTCGCGTAGGACGGAGCCCGGTCCGCTACTGGTCCGGAGGCGGGGCTTTAAGTGCCGCCGAACGCACAGCCTTCGGGGAATAGCTGCAAAAAAGGTTCTTGGTCTGCTGGCGGTACAGCACTCACACAGCGCTGACCAGCGAAGATGCAGACCGAGTCCGTCTCCATCGCTGTGCTGGTCCGTGGCTGGTCCGGATCTCGGTCTTGGTCGCTTCCGGCATCAAGGTCGCCCTGCTCGGCCCCGCCTGCTGCGCGGCCGACTGGGACCGCCCCTCAGCGGTTCGCACCGCACGGCTGGGCGCATCTGACGAGTACCGCGCCCGGCGGGGGGACTTCGCCAGGGGCTGGACCGGACGGGTGCGGTGTGACGAGGGAATCGATGAGGCGCCCCGCGGGACAGGCACGCCGCGCTCTGCCGCACCTGCTCCCCGAGACGGTCACGAAGGCTGCCGCGGCCCTCTTGGAATGCGGACTCCTGAATGAGGAGGGCAGCACGCAGGCCGCACAGGACGCGCACGTGGACGATGCCTGGGGGCCTTGGTCGCACGAGACGTCCTTCTTCCACTACGCCACCTGCGACGTTGCGGTTCTGCTTGCCGCGTTGTTCGGGCCGACCGGTTCCTCGACGGCCCTGATCCGGCGCCCTGATCCGGCGCCCTGATCCGGCGCACGGGCTCGGCCGGCGGAGCGCGTCAGGAACTCGACGCCTCTCTTGCCACCCCCAACGGCATGGGCATCCCCGCCGGCCTCTTCCACTGCAACTCCCGCGAGCACAGCCTCGAACTCCTCGGTGATGGCGTCACCCACAGAGAGACCGCCCAGCTCTGCGCCCACCAGGAGGGCACCGAGCAGGCGGCCTTCGTGGTCTTCGTCGTCGCTGCCTGGGAGCGGATGAGGGCGAAGTACCGCCACCCGCGCGCCTACCGGGTCAGCCTCCTCAACGCCGGGCACCTCGGCCAGAACGTCGCTCTGTCCGCCACCGCACTGGGTTCGGCCCGTTCCAGAGCGCGGCCTTCGACGACAGCGCCGTCGAGGCCCGCCGGCCTCCACAGCGCCACCCACAGCGTCCTGTACACCCTCGCCGCCGGACGCCCCCACCCGGCCGGCCCGGATGACACGGCTGGCCTTGACGCCTTTCGCCGCACCACTGAGCGCGTGAGCCAGCCGTGACTGACCTTCCCGTGAGGGCACGGCCCGCCATTGGCTACAGGGGGGACACTTTCCGTCCCTGGCGTTCAGTCCCTTCTCACGGCCAGGCCGGCAGGGATGGCGCGGATGAAGGTCGCGGCCGTTGCTTTGGTGGTCACGGTCTGAACGCATCCGGCCTTGGCCGAAAAAGGTGTCCCTGATTCGGGCGGACCGGTGTGGCGGCGCCCACCCGGCTGACCTCCACTCGTCGATGATGTCGGGGTGCTCGTCGGGCCGGACGGCAGTGAGATCGGACGACGCCATTCGAACGGTGCGGCGTGGCCGCCAGGAGAGCGATGAAGATGATCGTGGTGGACGCCTGCGACGAGTGGAGTCCGTTGCGCGAGGTGGTGGTCGGCACCGCCTACGGGGCGATGTTCCCGGCCGAGGACCAGCGCATGATCGAGGCGACGATGCCTCGGGAGCACTGGGGGGAGTTCCGCCCGGGCCACCCCTTCCCGCCCTGGATCGTCGAGGCTGCCGAGCGGGAACTTCAAGGCCTCGCGGAACTGCTGGAAGGCGTGGGCTGCGTGGTGCACCGCCCCCGTCGGGTGCCGTGGGCAGGACTGGACGGCTACTGCGCCGCCATGCCTCGGGATGTCCTGCTCGTCATGGGCAACCGGTTGGTCGAAGCGCCGATGGCATGGCGCACCCGTCGTCACGAGCTACTCGCCTACTGGCCGCTCCTGCAGCGGCTGCGCCAGTCGGGTGCGCACTGGCTGCCGTCGGCCGTGGATCTCGGCGTCGACCCCCTTGCCAGCGGTCCCTCGTACTCCGGACGCCGGGTGATCGGCGAGGGTCGCGCCGCGTGGGACGCCGCCGACTTCCTGCGCTTGGGCCCTGGGACGATCGTCGGTCAGCTCAGCCACGTCACCAACCGCTCAGGCGTTGACCACCTGCGCCACCAGCTCGGATACGAAACCCGTGTCCATCTACTACAGCCCGATGACCCGCACGCCATGCACATCGATGCCACCCTGTGTCCATTGCGCGAAGGCCTGGCCCTGTACAACCCCGAGCGGATCGATCCCGTCCACCTCGCCGGCAGTCCACTGGAAGGCTGGGAACTCCTACCCGCACCCACGCCCGAACCACGCGACAGCCCACCGCTTTACATGACCAGCCCCTGGGTGAACATGAACCTGTTGGTCATTGACCACGAGCACGTTGTCGTCGAAGCAGGCGACGAAAAGCTCCAGGCGCTCCTCGTCTCACTGGGTCTCACGCCGCTGCACCTTCCCTTCCGTCATGTCCAGGCACTGGGAGGCTCCTTCCACTGTGCCACGCTCGACCTGCGCAGAATCCGCCACGCACCCATGCCGGCCCGATAGGCGAGGGCTACGACAGCGCGCTCAACCTTCAGGGGCCCCGGGCCCAGCCGACGCCGCTGCGGCCCCAGTGCAGCACCGAGGTCGCCGAGCAGCCACGCCGCTGCTGCGCCGGCCCGGTGGCTGCTGCGCATCCAAAGAGTCATGCTGACTTCCCGTCATCCGGCCGTTCGATGGTTGCCGTGATGAGGTCGAGGACCGCGCGGATGCCGCCGTGGGCGTAGGCGTGGCGCTGGCGGTCGGCGGGGGTGCCCTGGCGGAGGAGCCGGTTGAGCCGGGTGGTGACGTCCTGGGTGTCCCCGGCCTCCGCGAGGGCGGGGGAGACGTGGTGCATCAGCCGGTCCAGCAGCTGCCGGGCGCTCAGCCTGGTACCGCAGGCCGTCAGCAGGGCTCCGCTGAGCCCGTGCCGCGCGGCGTACCAGTTCGCCGCCTGGAGCATCTCGGGCGGGCAGGAGGGCAAGGGGGCGTCCGTCTCGGCCTCGCGGAGCGCCGTGGCGACCAGTGCCCGGACCAGTCCGGCGAACAGGACGGCGTCGTCGGCGTCCAGCTGTACGTCCGCGCACCGGATCTCCACCGTCGGATAGCGCTCGGACAGACGGGCCTGCCAGTAGATCTGGCCGGTGTCGCGGATGACCCCGCCGGCCAGGAGGGACCGTACCCGCCGCTCGTGGTCGGCGAGGCCCTCGAACCGGGGCGGGGGGCCGCTGACCGGCCACCGCCCGAAGACCACCGTGCGCCAGCTGGCGAAGCCGGTGTCCATGCCGCCCCAGAAGGGAGAGTTGGCCGCCATGGCCACCAGTACGGGAAGCCACACACGGATGCGGTTGAGGACCGCCACCCCACGGTCGCGGTCCGGGACACCCACGTGGATGTGCATGCCGTTGATCAGCTGCTCCGCCACCAGCTGCGGCGCCTGCTCCCGCAGTTCCAGGTAGCGCCGGGTCTCCGTCACGGGGACCGGCGCCGACTCCTTCAGCGGAGGGGAGCCGCAGGCGGCGACCCGGCAGCCGAAAGCCTCGGCCGCCTCACCGAGCGCGTGGCGCATCCGCAGCAGATGGCCGCCCACCTCGCGGAGCGAGGTGCATACGGGCGTGGCGATCTCCAGCTGCGCCTGGAGCAGCTCCGCCTGCACCTCCTCCTGTCTCACCCCGGGCCGCAACCCCGCCGCCGTACGGACCTTCGCCGCGAGCGGCACCGGGAGGCCCGTGGCGGCGCCGAGCAGCAGGAACTCTTCCTCGACCCCGATCGTGATCACGGGAGACGGATACCCGCCCGGCGGCCGGAGCAGGCTAGTGCAGACGGATGCCGGTGCGGTCGGCCGGGCATGCGGCGTACGTCAGCGGGCGGCGCCCCGGGGACGGCGAAGTGGGTCAGGCGGGCCGAGCCCGGCGCGAGTTCCTGCCAGGGACCGGGGCAGGCGAGCACCGCGATGGCGGATGCCGGGAACTTCTCGAACGGGCGCTCGATCGCCGCGGCGTCCACGGCGTCCACGGCCTTCTGTGCGAGGCTGGCGGCCAGATCCGCCACGCCCGGGTTGTGGCCGACGAGCAGCAGCGTCCGTACCTCCGCCGGCACCTCGGACACCACCTCCAGCAGGTCGTCCGGCTCGGCGGCGTACGCCCGCTCGTCGAAACGCACACGGACCTCGGCGCCGAGCTGTCCGGCCGCCAGTGCCCAGGTCTCGCGGGCCCGCCGGGCGGTGGAACAGATCACCAGTGCGGGCAGGCAGCCGGCATCGCGCAGCCAGCGGCCCGCCGCGGGCGCGTCCCGCAGACCGCGCGGGCCACGGGGCCGCTCGTGGTCCGCGACGTCGGGCCAGGTGGATTTGGCGTGCCGCAGCAGCACCAGACAGGCGGCGGCTCCCGCGCTCATGACCTCAGCCTCATGACCTCAGCCTCGCACGGTCCACCGGACCGGGCGGGCCGACGAGGCCGCTGTGGTGGACGCCCAGCCGCGGGCGCGGCCGCCAGAGCAGCGCCACGCACTTCCTGCGCCGGCCCTGCGATGCTCAGCCCCCGGCGGCGAAGCGGCCTATCTGGCCGGGCCCGCGTCGTCCGGCCAGCCGTAACCGGTGCGCGGCGGATCGGGTACTGCGCCCACCGCGGCCAGGTCGAGGTCGGCGGCGCGCATCAGCTGACCGGCCAGGTCGCGCATCGCCCGGCTCGCCGCAAGCTCGTCACCGATCGCGGGGATCTCAGCCCGTTCCGGTATGGATATACCCACTGCTCACGGGTAGGGGTGGGGCATGCCCATGCTCGTCGGAACCTCGGGGTGGCAGTACGAGGACTGGCGTGGCGTTCTCTACCCGACCGGCCTGCGGCAGCGGCTGTGGCTGGAGGAATACGCCCGGCGATTCGCCACCGTCGAGAACAACAACGCCTTCTACCGGCTTCCGGCGAAGGAGATCTTCGAGTCTTGGCGGGAACGGACGCCCGAGGGGTTCGTCATGGCGGTCAAGGCAAGCCGCTATCTGACCCACATGAAGCGGCTGCACGACCCCGAGGAGCCGGTACGCCGGCTGGTGGACCGTACCGAGGGTCTCGGTGACCGGCTGGGGCCCGTCCTGCTGCAATTGCCGCCCAACCTCCGGGAGGAGGTCGGGGCGCTGGACACGTGCCTGAGCTGCTTTTCAGGCACGGTCCGGGTCGCCGTTGAACTGCGGCACACCTCGTGGTGGGACGCGGAGCGGGAGCTGCGGGCGGTGCTGGAGCGGCACGGTAGCGCGCTGTGCTGGGCGGACCGGGGATCGCGGCCGGTGACGCCGTTGTGGCGTACCGCGTCCTGGGGATACGTGCGCTTCCACGGCGGCATGGCTGAGCCACCGCCCCACTACGGCCGGCAGGCGTTGACATCCTGGGCCGGACGCATCGCTGACGCCTGGCCTGACCAGGACGACGTGTACGTGTACTTCAACAACGACCTGGGAGGTGCGGCCGTCGTCGACGCCGCGAAGTTCGCCCGGGCCGCGGCCGCGCTGGGCCGGACGGTGAGCCGGACGCCACCATCCCTCGCGGGCTTACGCCGGCTGGGCGCCGAGGGTGAGGATGCCGTCTGGGTCGTACGCGATGCGCGAGCCGAAGCCGCGGCTGATCCGGCCCAGGAGGTCCCGAACCCACCGGCAGTCCTTCGCCGACGCCCTCCGAAGCCGCATGCGTCGGGTCTGGAGGGGCGTGATGCGCAGTTCGCGGAGCCTGCCGGTGTCGGGCTCGAGCGAGGCGGAGTAGAGCAGCCGCAGGTCGTCCCGGTAGTTCTCGTAGCCGGTGATGCCCTCGTAGTCGTTGACCAGGTCGCCGCAGCCGTAGGCGATGAGCTTTCCCCGGTACAGCTCGAGCGGGCGTGGATGGTGCGAGGAATGCCCGTGGACGACGTCCGCGCCTCCGTCGACGAGTGCGTGCGCGAAGCGGACCTGGTCGCGGGGGACGGGGTAGCCCCAGTTGGATCCCCAGTGGATCGAGGCGACGACGAGGTCACCCGGCCGTTTCGCCTGCCGGATCCGGGCGACCACGGCGGCTGCCGCGGTGTCCGACGGCTCGGCCACGTAGTCGATCCCGCTTCGGTCCGCCGCGGCGGCCCAGCTCGGCGGGATTCCGCTGGACGGCATGCCGAAGGAGTGGACCAGGATCCGATGGCCGCCCTCGACGGGGACCGTCGCCGGCCGGCGGGCCCCGTCCGCATCGCGCCCCGCCCCCGCCACGGCGAACCCGGCGCCCGCCAGTGCGTCGAGGGTCTCCGCGAGCCCGCGGCGGCCGAAGTCGAGGATGTGGTTGTTCGCCAGGACACAAACGTCGGGACGGGCGGCGGCCAGGCAGGGCAGGTTGGCGGGATGCATGCGGTAGTGGACCGCCTTGCCGGGCGCGAAGTCGTCGCTCCGCGTGACGCTGGTCTCCAGATTGAGCACCACGGCATCGGGCGCGGCCCGGTCGAGGACCCGGAGCGTGTCGCCCCAGGGCCAGGAGAAATCGACCGGGTGGGGAATCGGGCCGTTCGCGGCCTCTGCCAGCTCGACGTAGGACCGGGCGTCCCGGACGTACGTCTCCGCCAGCGCCGGGTCACCGGGGTGCGGAAGTATCTGGTCGACGCCCCGCCCGAGCATCACGTCGCCGACGAGGCACAGCGTGATCAGATCACCCTGCATGCGTCCAGGCTAGAACCCTGCCACCGGGATGTCACGGGAGCCCCGACGTCGCCACGGAAAGCCGTGGGTTTGAGGTGGAACGCGCGGAGGTCCGCCACCACTCAGCCGTGCGGGTGGACCCCGCGCTCCTGGACGGGTCGAGTGCGAGCCCGGCGCGGCGGCGCGCGTAGCGTCCGTGGCCGGGGGACCGCACACCGTGAGGAGACACCATGTCCAGGGTCGGCTCCCCGCCCGCGGAGTACGGCGACGAGGGCCAGTACGGCGACGAACCAGGGCATACGAACCCGCTGGAAGCGGCCCGGCTGCGGGCCATCACGGAGGCGTTCGATCCGACACCGAACAGCGGCTCACCGCGCTGCGAGTCCCGGCGGACGGGCGCTGCCTCGACGTCGGTGCCGGGACCGGCACAACCGCTGTGTGGCTCGCCGCCCGGTGTCCGCGCGGCCACGTCACGGCAACGGACCTCGACGTCAGCCTCATGCCCCGCGACCGCCCGGAAAACCTCCACGTCGTGCACCACGACGTGACGGTCGACGAGTTCCTCGAGCACTCCTTCGACCTGATCCACGCCAGGTTCGTCCTCATGCACCTGCCCCAGCGCGAGCAGGTGGTCGAGCGCATGCGCCACTGGCTCGTTCCCGGTGGCACGCTGCACCTTGAAGAACTCGTCGACTTCCCGCCCCGCGTTGGTCGAACGCGGCCTGCTCGGCGAGGAGGAGGTCCAAGCCGGAATCGCGGAGCTCCTCGACCCGGCTCGAATCTCGTTCCCCCTGGCCGTGATCGCGGTCCGGGGGCGCCGCTGAGCGGGCCTTCAGGGCATCGAGAGCACGTGGTGAGCGCGGCCACCGGCACGTGTCCGACCGGCCCTACCCGCAGGCGGCGGGCCCGTACCCGGTCAGGGGCGAAAGCACAGCGGGTGGTCCGTCGGCACCTCCGCGACGGCGATGCGCACGCCGTCGGGGTCGGCGATCCACATCTCGATCAGGCCCCAGGGCTCGCGCCGTGGCGGCCGCAGCACCTCAAGGCCTCGGCCGCGCAGTTCCTCGTACGCCGCCTGCACGTCCGCGACTTGGAGCCACATGCAACGGCGGGTGCGGGAACCCCCACAGCGTGCCGTACGTGGACGCGAAGAAGGTCAACAACTCGGCACACATGTGCCCGAGGGGTGTACCGAGCATCGAGTGGGGCGCCCAGCGCCTGGGCACCTGGAAGGCCACCGGGACTCCGCCACGGGGCAGGCCCAGTACGACGGGATTCGCCCCCTCCAGGTGACGGAGGGCTTCGGCAAACGGGCGGCGATCCTGTCGAGGCGAGCCGTCTGGCGCCGTGTCTGAATTGATAGTGAAGAGTGGCTCTCGGTAGTTTTGTGTGTGCACTCCGGATGACGTGCCTGACCCGGTAGCGAGGATTCGGACAGGAGGTGCAGGCCGGTGCCGGGTTCGAGGCGGGAAGCGCGGCTGGGGAACAAGGCGCGGCGTGCGGTGGTGCGGGGAGCCGACGGCTTGGACGCGCGGCTGCCGCTGTCGGAGCTGGCGCGGTCGGTCGTGCGGAAGATCTTTCCCGACCACTGGTCGTTTCTGCTGGGCGAGCTGGCGCTGTACAGCTTCATCGTGCTGTTGCTGACCGGGGTGTTCCTCGCCTTCTTCTTCGATCCGTCGATGCGGGAAACTCCGTATCAGGGTCCCTACGAGCCGTTGCGCGGCGTGCTCATGTCGCAGGCCTACCTGTCCACCCTGAGGATCAGCTTCGAAGTACGGGGCGGGCTGCTGATCCGTCAGATCCATCACTGGGCCGCGCTGGTCTTCCTCGCCGCCATCGGGGCGCACATGCTGCGGGTGTTCCTCACCGGCGCCTTCCGCCGCCCCCGCGAAACGAACTGGCTCGTGGGCGTGACACTGTTCCTGCTGGCACTGCTGGAGGGCTTCGCAGGATATTCCCTGCCCGACGACCTGCTGTCGGGCACCGGCCTGCGGATCGCTCAGGGGATCATGCTGTCGATCCCGGTCGCCGGCACCTATCTGAGCTTCTTCGCCTTCGGCGGCGAGTACCCCGGCGAAGACATCGTGTCCCGCCTCTACCCCGTGCACATCCTGCTGGTCCCCGGCCTGCTGCTGGGCCTGATCACGGTGCACATCCTCCTCGTCTTCACCCTGAAACACACGCAATGGCCGGGGCCCGGCCGGACCGGCCGCAACGTCGTCGGCCTGCCGTTCTTCCCGCAGTACGTGGCCAAGTCCGGCGGGCTGTTCTTCGCCGTCTTCGGACTGATGTCCGTCCTGGGAGCCGTCGCGCAGATCAACCCCATCTGGACCTACGGCCCCTACCGCGCCGACCTGGTCTCCACCGGTTCCCAGCCCGACTGGTACGTCGGGTTCCTGGAAGGGTCACTGAGGCTGATGCCCGGTGTGGAAACACGCCTGTGGGGGCACACGATCATGTGGAACCCCCTGCTGACGGCGGTAGTCCTGCCCGGCATCCTCTTCGCACTCCTCTACGCCTACCCCTTCTTCGAACGCTGGATCACCGGCGCGACGGGGGAGCGGCATCTGTGCGACCGTCCGCGTGACAGGCCTGTCCGCACAGCTCTGGGTGTGGCGGCCCTCTCCTGCTATGGCGTGCTGCTCCTCGCCGGCGGCCAGGACATCCTCGCCTTCGTCTTCGACGTGCCCGTGCACGCCCTCACCTGGGTGCTGCGCATCGGATTCTTCGCGGTACCGGTGACCGTCTTCTGGCTCACCCGACGGCTGTGCCTGGGTCTCCAGGCGCGCGAGCGCCGCCTGCTGGCCGAGGGGGACGCGTCCGGCCTGGTGCACCAGGGCGTCGATGGCGGCTTCCGCCCGCAGCACCGGGCCCTCACGGCCGCCGAGCGGTACGCCGTGCTCGCCAGGGAGCGGCCGCGGCCGCTGCGCCCCGTCGACGACGATGACAACGCCGACCGCGGTGGCCTGCGCCGTCGGCTGGACAGAGTGCGGTCGGCGATCAGCGCCTGGTACTACGAGGACCAGATCGCCTACCCCACGACCGCCGAACAGCGCCGGAAGATCGACGCGATCACCGCGGGACCGGATGCTCACGGGTCTGCCGAGGACGGCTGAGCTATTCCTCGCTGTCGGGGGTCCCGAGGTTCTGGAAGGCGAATCCCAGGACCCCCGGCAGCAGGACGCCGAATCCGATGAGGCACAGCCACAGGCCCTGGACCACCCCCAGGCCGATCAGCGCGCTGCCCGCGGCCGCCAGTACGGGAAAGTAACTGCGGGCAGGGAAGAAGGCGTGCCGGCCGCCGGCCTCACGTACCTCGGCCTCCTTACGGTCCTCCGGCCGCTCTCCGCCGCGCCGGTACTGGCGCCAGAGGTATACGGCGACGAGGCTCGCCATGACGAAGGAGACGCAGAGTGCGGCGCTCCCCGCCGGCTCCCGGGAGAACCAGCCGTAGACGATGGTGGTCGCCGCGAAAAACAGGGCCGTGCCGGTGAAGAGCCAGGCCTCACCTTTCACGGGGCACCTCCGGGTGGTGAAGGTCGAAGGCCGGGGATTCCGAGCGGATCCGGGGCAGGGCGTGGAAATTGTGCCGCGGTGGCGGGCAGCTCGTCGCCCACTCCAGGGAGCGGCCCCATCCCCAGGGGTCGTCGACGGTGACCCGCTCGCCGTAGCGGTGGGTCTTCCAGACGTTGTAGAGGAAGGGCAGCGTCGAGAGGCCCAGCAGGAAGGACCCGAGGGTGGAGACCGTGTTGAGGAGCGTGAAGCCGTCGCTCGGGAGGTAGTTCGCGTACCGGCGCGGCATGCCGGCCTCACCCAGCCAGTGCTGGACCAGGAAGGTGGTCTGGAAGCCGACGAACAGCGTCCAGAAGTGGATCCTGCCGAGTCGTTCGTCCAGCATCCGTCCCGTCAGCTTGGGCCACCAGAAGTAGAAGCCGCCGAAGGTGGCGAAGACAATGGTGCCGAAGAGCACGTAATGAAGATGGGCGACGACGAAATAGCTGTCCGTCAGATGGAAGTCCAGTGGCGGTGATGCCACCAGGACACCCGTCAGGCCGCCCAGGAGGAAGGTGACGAGGAAGCCGATGGACCACAGCATCGGTGTCTCGAAGGAGAGTGATCCCTTCCACATCGTCCCGATCCAGTTGAAGAACTTCACGCCGGTCGGCACGGCGATCAGGAAGGACAGCAGGGAGAAGAAGGGCAGCAGAACGGCGCCCGTCGCGAACATGTGGTGCGCCCACACGGTCGCGGACAGTCCGGTGATGGCGATCGTGGCACCGATCAGGGACACGTAGCCGAACATCGGTTTCCGGCTGAAGACCGGGAGGATCTCGCTCACCACCCCGAAGAACGGCAGAGCCACGATGTAGACCTCCGGATGCCCGAAGAACCAGAAGAGGTGCTGCCACAGCAGGGCGCCTCCATTGGCAGGGTCGAAAACATGCGAACCGAATTTCCTGTCCGCCTCCAGGACCAGCAGTGCCGCCGTGAGGACGGGAAAGGCCAGGAGCGCCAGAATCGAAGTGAACAGCACGTTCCAGGTGAAGATCGGCATGCGGAACAAGGTCATGCCGGGGGCGCGCAGGCAGACGATGGTGGTAATGAAGTTCACCGATCCCAGGATCGTGCTGAGCCCTGAGACGGCCAGCCCCATGGCCCACAGGTCGGGGCCTGTCCCCGGGGAGTACCGGGCGCCGTTCAGCGGTGCGTAGGCGAACCAACCGAAGGACGCCGCCCCGTCCGCGGTCAGGAAGCCGGAGACCACCAGGAGGCCCCCGAACAGGTACACCCAGTAGGTAAAGGCGTTGAGCCGAGGAAAGGCGACATCCGGCGCGCCGATCTGCAACGGCATGATCGCGTTGGCGAATCCGGTGAATGTCGGGGTCGCGAACAGCAGCATCATGATCGTTGCGTGGATGGTGAATGCTTCGTTGTACTGCTGGTTCGAAATGATCTGCAGCCCGGGGCGGGCGAGTTCGGCGCGCATGAGCATGGCCAGCACGCCGGCGAAGAGGAAGAAGGCGAAGGCCGTCACCAGGTAGAGGTTGCCGATCACCTTGTGGTCGGTGGTCGACAGCCATCCCAGGACGGCGGAGCCCTGGCCGGCCCGCCGCGCGGTTCTCGGCCCGGTCCGGTCGTCAGGTAGTGCCTCTTCCGGTGAAGGGTCCACCGACGTCATCCGTCCTCCAGAAAGCCTCGCCGTCGCGCCTGCCCCCCTTGCCCTACAGGCCGTGGCGTCCTGCGAACCGGCGGCGCGCCGGGGACGCCGGTCGCGTACCCCCGACTGCCGTGCTCAACGGCCCCGCAACTGCCCCCGTCGGGTCACTCCCCGCGCCAGACTCTCTGGTATGCCTCTCGGTAGCCCCGCGGGTCCCAGGACGTGGCCCCGCCGCTGTTCTCGGCCGTCACCACGTGAACGGGTGCGACGTAGCCGCTGGCCGGCCGGTGGGCGAAGGCGCGGTTGAACTCGTCGATGATCTGCCAGCCCTGCTGGGCCAGCGGCTCGGGGACGGTCGCGGCCTGGAACCGTCGGCTGTTGACGCGCTGGAAGGCGGAAGGGTCGCCGTCGCCCGCGCCGATGTTGTAGGGCGGCCCCTCGCCGGGGCGCCCGGCGGCACGCAGCGCCGGGGCGGCGTCGGCGAAGTAGAGGTCGTTGATCGCGATGGAGTGGGTCCACCGGTCCCGGAAGCGGGACAGCAGGGAGGAGACCTGCTGGGGGGTGCGCTGACTCGCGTCCGGGATGGGGATGTTCTCGGTCGCCAGCAGCGTCACCCCGGGGCAGGCCGCGAGCTGTCGTTTGATCAGCTCGGACTTGTTGTGGGCGAACGGGATGGAGTCGTCGGTGAAGACGACGACCCCGGCGCCGCCGTCGGACCGGGCGATGACCCAGTCCGCGCTGACCCTCGCGACCTCCTCCACCTTCGTGGTGATGTTGGTGAAGAGCCGGGGGCTCGTGCTCGGTCCGGGGGAGTCGACCGCGTGCCAGCCGATCAGCGGAACGCCTGCGGCCTCTGCCCGCGCCATCTGCTGCGCCGTGAGCAGGGGATCGAAACCGCCGATGACGATGCCCGAGGGCTTGAGGGTGACCGCCTGGCTGAGCGCGGCCTGGATACCCGCGGGGGTGCCGTCCCCGTCGATCACCCGGACCTGCCAGCCGATGGCCGCCGCGGCTTCCCGGACGCCCTTGGCCACTCCGGCGACACCAGGGTTGGTCATGGTCTGGGCGACATAGACGACGGTCTTGTCGGGAACCGCCTCGGGGCCGGTCGTGGGGCCGTTCCAGGAGGGGGCCGTACTCTCGGCCCGCTCGACGGCCTCCTTCGCTTGCGCGAGTACCGCCGGGCAGCCGGCGGCCGAAGGTGAGGCCGCGTGAGAGGTCGGCGACGAGCCGCCTCCGCAGCCCGCGACGAGGGTGGAGGCGGCCGCCCACAGGGCCGCGGCCGTGAGGACGCTGGTGCGATTCGGGTACACGGTGCTCCTGATCGGCGATGCGCTGGGGGTCTATCGGGTGTCGGCGACCCGCGACGCCGACGGCCCGGGCGGCTCGTCCGGCGGGTGCCGGTCCGTCGTTGCCCGCGTGCGCAGCCGCCGCCTGGCCGCGTAGCCGGCCAGGCCGACCGCCATCAGGAGCGTGCCCCCGTTGAACAGAGGCGTGGCCCAGAACTGGGCGCCGAGCTGGCCGATCCCGGCGAGCCCGACTGCGAGCACACTGACGGCCACGAGGGTTCCGAGCGCGTTGGCGCGGCCGGGCTTGACCGTGGTGGAGCCCAGCAGCGCGCCGACGAAGGCGGGCAGCAGATAGTCCAGGCCGACACTCGGGTTGCCGGTCTGCTGCTGCGCGGCGAGCAGGACCCCGGCGATGCCCACGACCAGGCCCGATCCGGCGAAGGCGTAGACGGAGTACCTGCGGGTGGGGATGCCGATGATGCCGGCGGCGCGGGGGTTGGAGCCGACGACGTACAGGTACCGGCCGAACGGCAGCCGTTCGAGCACCACCCAGAGGACGACGACGGTGGCGAGGACGTAAAAGGCAGGCACGGGCAGACCGAGGAACCGGGCGTCGTAGAGGCTGGTGAAGGAGGCCGGCAGACCGTCCGGGCCGGGCACGATCCGGCTGCCGTCCGTGAGCCATCCGGTGAGGGCGTACATGATGCTGCCGGTGCCGAGGGTGGCGATGAAGGAGTCGATCCGGGCGAACTCGACGACGGCACCGTTCAGGGCGCCGACCAGCGCCCCGCCGAGGACGACGGCGAGGCAGGCGAGCGGCCAGGGCGTCCCCGCGTCGACGATCAGGTGCATCACCAGGACGTGCGCCAGGCCCAGCCCGTAGCCGATGGACAGGTCGAATTTGCCGGTGGCGATGGGGATCGTCGCCCCTAGTGCGAGGAGGGCGGGGATCGACTGGTTGGAGAGGATCGAGGACACGTTGTCCCGGGTGGGGAAGGTGTCCGGCAGGGCGACGGAAAAGACCAGGAAGAGCAGAGCGGTCAGGGCCAGCAGGCCGTAGTTCCCGAGGAGGTGCCCGCGCGGGGACCAGGGGGTCACGGGGCCGTCGTGCTTCCGGTGATCGCCGGCATGGCCGAGGCCGCGCGGGTGAGTTCGGCAGGCGTCAGGCCGGCACCCGCCGGCTCGGCCGCCACCGATCCTCGTACGAAGACCAGGGCGCGGTGGCAGAGGTCCGCGACCTCCTCGAAGTCGGTGGACACCAGCAGGACCGCCAGGCCCTCGGAGGCCGCTTCGTCGATCAGCCGGTGGATCGCCGCCTTGGCGCCGACGTCCACGCTCGCGGTCGGCTCCTCCAGGATCAGCAACCGCAGACGTCCGCGGAGCCACCGGCCGAGGACGACCTTCTGCTGATGGCCGCCGGACAGGGTGGCGATGGGCACCTCGCTGTCGCGGGGGCGCACCGCGAACCGTTCGATCAGGGCGGCGGCCTCACTCCGCTCACGGCGGGGACCGAGCCAGCGCCACGCCGGCACGCCGGCCGCCCGGGGGTTGGCCAGGAAGTTCTCCCGGACCGTCAGATCGAGGGCGCAGCCCTCCTCCTGACGGTTGGCGGCCACGAAACCGACTCCCCGGCTGACGGCGGCTGCCACGGTGCGCGGGCGGTACGGTCGGCCGTCGAGCAGCGCCCGCCCGCCGAGCGGCGGCAGCGCGCCGGCCAGGGCGCGCCCCAGGTGCATGTGACCGGCGCCGGTCAGCCCCACCAGGCCGAGGATCTCCCCGGGGGCCAGATCCAGGCTGACGGGCCCGCTGCGCAGGGTCGTCACGGCGTCGAGACTCAGCACGGAAGGACGGCCGGCGGGCACGGCGGCGCCGCACCCGCGCCCGGCCGGTACGCCGCCCGCGATGTCCCGGACCAGGCGGGTGGGGGCGTACCCTTCGAGCGGCCCTCCGCTGACCAGGCGGCCGTCGCGCAGGACGGCGAACGTGTCGGCAACCCGGTACACCTCGTCGAGCCGGTGGCTGACGTACAGGATGGCGTGCCCCCGGTCGCGCAGTGTGTGCAGGACGTCGAAGAGCCGGGCGCAGTCCGCGGCGGGGAGCGTGGCGGTCGGCTCGTCGAGGACGAAGAGTTCAGCCCGTCGCGCGAGGGCCCGGGCGATGGCCACCAGGGAACGCTCGGCCGGCGCGAGATCCGCGATCCGGGCGTCGGCGTCCAGGTGTCCGGCGACGATGCGCAGGGCCTCGGCGCAGCGTTCCCGGGTCCGCCGCCAGGAGATGAGGCCGTGGCGGCGGGGGTAGCCCGTCCCCAGGGCGATGTTCTCGGCGACCGTCATCCACTCGACAAGGCCGAGGTCCTGGTGGATGAAGGACATCTTCCCGGAGGCGGCTTCGGACCCGAGCGGGTGCCCGGCCACTGTCACCTCGCCCTCGTCGGCCTGGTGGACGCCGGCGAGCACCTTGATGAGCGTGGACTTCCCGGCGCCGTTGGGGCCGAGGAGGGCGAGCACGCTGCCGCGGTGGAGGTCGAGGCTGACCGCGTCCAGTGCGACGGTGCCGCCGAACCGCTTGCCGAGACCTCGTATCCGCACGAGCGGTTCCCCGCCGGAGCGCCGGGGCGGGCGGCTCGTCGAGGTGTCGGAAGTGTCATGGGCGTCGTGCACGGACGTCTCCGGGGCCGACCTCGGATCCCCTCTCGGGAGGGTGGGACAGGGAGGATGCTACTGGGAGTCAAGGGGTAATTCTTCGTATAGCGGTTGTTGAGCCGCATTAAGGGCGCATTCGGCCCAGATGACCTTGCCGTGTGGGGTGTAGCGGGTGCCCCATGCCTGGGCCAGCTGTGCGACGAGGAACAGGCCGCGCCCGCCCTCGTCCGTGGTGGCCGAACGCCGCAAGTGCGGGGCGGTGCTGCTGCCGTCGGAGACCTCGCAGATCAGGGCGCGGTCGTGGATCAGGCGCACCTGGATCGGCTCGGTGCCGTAGCGGATGGCGTTGGTGACCAGCTCGCTCAGCAGCAGCTCGGTGGCGAACGTGAGCTCGTCCAGCCCCCAGTGGGCCAGCCGGCGGGTGGCGGCGGCGCGGATGTCGCAGACCCGCGCGGGATCGGCCGGCAGGTCCCAGACCGCGATCCGGTCGGCGGGCAGGGTGTGGGTGCGGGCGACGAGCAGGGCGATGTCGTCGGACGGGTGCTCGGGTGCCATGGCGTCCATGACCGCCCGACAGGTGTCCTCGGGACTCCGGTCCGCCTGGGCCAGGGCGCGGCGCAGCTGGTCGAGGGCGACGTCGATGTCGCGGTGACGGTCCTCGACGAGCCCGTCGGTGTAGAGGACGAGCGTGCTGTCCTGGGGCAGCTCGATCTCGGCCGTCTCGAAGGGGAGACCGCCCAGGCCCAGCGGGGGCCCGGCGGGCAGGTCGGGGAAGCTCACGCTGCCGTCGGGATGGACCAGGGCCGGCGGCAGGTGACCGGCCCGGGCCATGGTGCACTGCCGCGAGGTGGGGTCGTAGATGGCGTACAGGCAGGTGGCGCCGACGATGCCGGTGCTGCCCGTGGCGGGGTCGTCGCTCTCCTCCCGGTCCAGGCGCACCAGGAGGTTGTCCAGGTGGGTGAGGAGCTCGTCGGGGGCGAGTTCCAGTTCGGCGAAGTTGCGTGCGGCGGTCCGCAGCCGCCCCATGGTGGCGGCGGCGTGCAGCCCGTGTCCCACGACGTCACCCACGAGGAGGGCCACCCGGGTGCCGGACAGGGGGATGACGTCGAACCAGTCGCCGCCCACTCCGGCTTCGGCGGGCAGATAGCGGTGGGCGACCTCGACGGCGCTCTGCTCGGGCATGCCGCGCGGGAGCAGGCTCCGCTGGAGTGCCAGGGCCAGGGTGTGCTCCCGGGTGTAGCAGCGGGCGTTGTCGATGCACAGGGCTGCGCGGGCGGCGAGTTCCTGGGCCAGCCGGCTGTCGTCGTCCCCGAAGGGGGCGGGGTCCTGCGAGCGGTAGAAGCCCGCGATGCCCAGCAGGACGCCGCGGGCGAGCAGTGGGACGGCGATGAGGGAGTGCACGCCGTGCGCGAGGATCCGCCGGGAGCGCTCGGGGCTCTGGGCGAGCCAGCCGGCCGCGGACGTCAGCTGGGGTTCCAGGACCGCCCGCCCACTGGCCAGGCAGCGCATGTGAGGGGTTCCGGGGAGGAGCTCCACGTGCCGTCCGGCCGGGTAGAAGGGGCAGTCGTCGCGGATGCCGTGGACCACCGTGCGGTGCAGGTCGGTCCCGGGACCGGCGGGATCGTCGCCGCGCAGCACGGCCTCGGGCAGGTCCACGGTGACGTAGTCGGCCAGCCTCGGGACCGCCGTCTCGGCGAGTTCCCAGGCGGTGCGGCTCACGTCCAGGGTGGTGCCGATGCGGGTGCTGGCCTCGGCCAGCAGTTCCAGGCGGCGCCGTGCCTCGACGGCGTACTTCCCGACTTCCGGCTCGCCCACCAGCACGAGGCCGCGGATCGTGCCGGGGCGCGGTCCGGCGGTGCCGGGTGGCGCTCCGGCGGGCGGCGGTCCGGCGCGGGGTGAGACGGAGAGGTGATGGACCGGCGGCGTGCCGCTGCTGAGTACGGCCTCGACGACCATGCCCTCCACCCCGGAGCGGCTCGTGACCGGGCGGCTCAGCAAGGTGGCCTCCCGGCCGTGGGGGAGGGCCACGTCCACGGAGGCCCGCCGGGAGGAGGCGATGAGCTCGGTCGCCTTCTCCTTGAGGATCGTCTGATCACGCGGATCCAGCTCGAGATCGACCAGTTCCTCCAGCCCGGCCGGAACGGTCGGCCCGGTGTGGTGCCCGTCCCCGGCGGGCCCGCCCGTCTGCGCGCGCATTTCGGCATCGAGGTACGTCCGCAACAGCCGCCGCTCGCGCGTCGAGCTATGCTTCATCAGCCGCCGCTCGATCGTCTCGGCCGCCCGGCGGAGCAGGACGGCCAGGTCCCCGCGCTCGTAGGCGTACGGGTATCCGAAGCAGAGCACACCTACGATGCGCCCGCTGAGCTGGTCGCGGATGGGGACGGCGCAGCAGGCGTTCCTCTGGGCGCGTTCGGCGAAGTGCTCGGCGCCGTAGACCTGGATCGGGCTCCGCTCGGCCAGCGCGAGGCCGATGCCGTTGGTCCCGGCGAAGCGCTCGGCGAAGACGAAGCCGGGCACGCTCTGGATGGGGGGCAGACTCCGGGCCAGGGAGGGCTCGCCGAAACGGCGTTGCAGCACCGTGCCGTTCGCGTCGGCGACCGAGATGTTCATCTGGCTGCCGGAGAACCGGGACTGCAGCTGGTCGAGCACGGGTCCGGCCGCACGCACGAGCCGGCTGTCCGGATCGAAGTCGTCACGGTAGGGAAGTTCGGTCCCGTCCGGTGACAGTCCCAGCAGCCGGCAGCGCAGCCAGGAGTTCAGGATCGGACTCCGGACCCCGGTCTCGACCGGCTCACCCCCCAGGAATCGCTCACGGGAGCGTGCGGGGCCGATCTGCTCTCCCGTGACCCCCATCTGCATCACTTCCCCTTGGCCGATGAAAGTTGAATCAGCGCGTTTTGAGTATATTCCCGGCAATTTTCCGCTTCACAGGAGAGCGACCGGATTGACCGGCGATCCCGTCCCTCCGGGGACGTCGAGAGGTGTCACGACGACCATGAACTCGTAGCGTCCCGCTTCGGCGCACGCGGCGGACAGCGCCTCCAGGTCCAGGTTGTCCAGTAGGGGCACCCCCATGGCCGCGATGGCGAGGGCGTGGACGGGGGAGTGGAGGCCCTCGACCGGGGAGGGACGTACATCGCTGTCCCCGTCCGCGCCGAGCAGGCTGATCGCACGCTCGGCCAGCAGTGGCATCGCGTCCACGTGGAAGCCCGCGCTCGCCGCGTCGACGTCCCACGGGCCCAGCTCGCGGCGGCGCCGGAACCGGCCGGAGCGCAGCAGCACCGCGCACCCGTGGTCGATCCCGACGCCGAGCGCCCGCTCGGCGGCGATGACGTCACGGGCGTGGACCGCCTGCCCGGGCTCCAGCCAGTCGGCTCCGAGGACGGCGGGCAGGTCGAGGAGCACGCCCTTGGTGACGAGCGGGCCGAGCGCCGACACCGAGCCGAAGCGGGCGCCGGCGGCGCCGATGAACTCGCGTGCAGGGTGTCCCTCGTAGAGCCGTCCTCGGTAGGCGATGTGTGACAGCGCGTCGAGGTGGGTGACGGCCTTGCCGTGGTAGTCGACGGCGAGGAAGTCCTTGTGGGTGGCCGGTTCCGGGGGCTCCACATCGCCGAGGTCGGACATGTAGTGCAGGGCGGGCCGGGTGTTGTCGGGGCCGGGCCGGGTGTTCCAGGGCAACCCCAAGGGTACGGTCGTACCGTCCCGGACCAGGGTGGCGGCCCGCCGCACATGGTCCGGGGTGACCCGGTTCCAGGCGCCCCGGTCGGCTGGGGCCCAGCGGCCCCACGTACGGACCGCGGCGAAGAGGGCGTCGAATTCCCGACGGGAGACCCGGGAAACCTCCGCGGGGTGGGTGCTCACGGGCATGCGGTGCTCCAGACGGGCAGGGGCGGCGGGCGGCCCGCCGTTTCCGCATCCATACCCGGCCCGGGCAGCGGCCGGACGCCCACAGGGAGCGATGCCCCCGATGAGTGGCGAGTGGCGGCCGTGCGCACGGGCGAGGCTGGCTGTACGCCCGCGCATGTCGTGTACACCGGTCCGCTGCTGGTGGCGACACCCGCTCTGGCGGCGGTGACGATGGGTCCCAAGGGCACGCTCGCGGCGGCCGGAGTGGCCGTCGGCGTCAGCGTGACCACCGCCACCCACAACCAGGCCTGGGGCGGCCAGCAGGTCTACACGAACTTCCTCGCCCTGATCCTGGTGTCGGTGGCGAGCTGCATCACGAGCCGCGCCGTGCGCACGCGCCGGGAGAACGAGCTCAACCAGATCCGCCGGATCGCCGTGGGTGCCCAGGAGGTCCTGCTGCGGCCCGTGCCGGCCCGGCTGGGCCCCGTACGGGCGGCCAGCATGTACCTGGCCGCCGAGACGGGCGCGCAGATCGGCGGGGATCTGTACGGCGCGGTCCAGACCCGGTACGGGGTCCGGATGATCGTCGGGGATGTCCGGGGCAAGGGACTGCCCGCCGTACGCGCCGCCGCGGTCGTGCTCGGCGCGTTCCGGGAGGCCGTGCACTACGAGGAAGACCTGGTGGAGGTCATCAACCACTGCGGAGCGGCCCTGCGGCGGGACGCCGTCATCGTGGGCGCCGGCGCGGGCGGCGGTGACGACGCCCTCCGGGAGGATTTCGTCACCGCGCTCGTGGCCCAGATCCCGGACAGCCCCGACATCGAGGTGATCAACCGGGGCCATCCGCCGCCGCTGCTGCTGTGCCCAGGCAGGCGTTCCTGGAGGGCCTGCGTCAGGCATTGCTCCGCCACACGCAAGGTTGTTTGGCGGACGATGTGGCGGTCATCCTCGTCGACCGGCTCGAAGACGGGCACGGGGCGGGCCCCGGCCAGGGGTGAGCACTGGCTGGCTTCGGGGTGTCCGAGACGGGGCGGGACGTGAAACGACCTACGAAACGGGCTCCCTGCGCCGGCATTGCCCGGATCAGGTGATGGAGGTCGCCTTCAGGTCTTCCAACCCTCAGGCCTCTCAGCCCTACCGCTGACGTCGGCCACGGCGGACAACTGCAACCTCTTCCGCCTCAGTCGGCTACTCCGGTCGAACTCCCTCGCTCGCCTCGTAGGCCTATCAGCAGCATAGCCCGCCAGCGGCAGATGAAACCTCTTTTTTCCATATTTGTCCGGTGTCTCTGACCGTGCGTCGGCGTCTTCGAGTGCGAAGCCCGCGTCGAACATGCCGCGGATCACCCCTACTGGGCGTTGCGGCACTGGGGGAACCAGACCTCCTCGTCGAGGTCGAAGCCACCACCGTCATCGCAGAGCCGTGTCTCCCCGATCACGCCACGTGTTTCAGGACGCGGGGCGGCGCGCGCGAACGGGGTGGGTCGGGTCCTGCTGGCCCCCTGAGGGCAGTATCCGGAGCTCGCCCCGGTCGCTGATCTCGGCACGTATGATCCCGGTGGCATCGGCATAGACGGGATGGCCGCCCGGACCCGTCTGCGTGGTGCGTGCGACGACGACGATGTCCGTTCCGTGAGCCCCGGGTTCACCCCTGTCGAATACCAGCTCGTAGCGATCCTCCTGGTCACCGCCCACTGCGCACCTCCACGTACCGCTGTCGCGTGGCCCGCGCACCGGCGGGCCGCGTACCAACGTGCACCACGAGCCTCGATGACGAGGGGCACCACGCGGCAGCGGGGTCCGACTGGGGGAGCCGGAGCGTACCCGGGGAGTCCACCTTGTTGAACAGGCGGCCGTCGGCGCTGACCCGGGCAACGGTCGTGAGGCGGGCACGACGGTCCTGTCCGGGTCGCCGCGCTGGTCAGGGGGCGGTGCGGACGGGGAAGGTGAAGGAGCAGCCGTGCTGGGCGAACCGGGGCAGGACCTCGCGCAGGGCGGCCACGGTCTGCGAGCGGTCGCCGCCGCCGTCGTGGAAGAGGGCGGTCGGGTGGGATTGCTGCTGTTCCACCGTCGACACGATGGCCGCAGTGCCCGGACGGCTCCAGTCCTTGGGGTCCACGGTCGCGCCCGGCGCTGCCTGCTCGATCATGGTTCGGGCGTCGAGGATCTCCCGCTGCTGGAAGGCGACCGGCTTGTGATCCATCGTGGTGTCGTGGCTGACGGAGTGGTCGCACAGCCGGTGCCCGGCAGCGACGACGTCCTCGACCAGGTCCGGGCCGTCGTCGATGGTGATGGCGACGTCCCGCGCGCCGCCGCCGGCGGCCGAACGGGCGATCGTGGCAGGGCTTCCGTTGCGGTGGGATTCCGGACTCCAGGCTAGGAACGATCGGGCGCCCTCCGCCTCCCCCGAAGGAACGACCCGAACGCGGCCGGTCAGCCGGCGGTGCCGGCGGCGGAGAAGAGCCCGCCCACACCGCCCTCACCTCCTACCTTGCGGTGATGCTCACCGGAGCGTGCCTCGGTCGAGAGCCGCCAGGACGCGGTCCGGGGTGAGGGGGAGTTCGCGGATCCGGTGGCCGCTCGCGTGGTGGAAGGCGTTGCCGATGGCCGCCGCGGTACCGACGATGCCGATCTCGCCGATGCCCTTGCTGCCCATCGGGTTGAGGTGCTTGTCGTGCTCGTCCAGCCAGTGCACCTCGATGTCGGGCACGTCGGCGTGGGCGGGGACGTGGTACGAGGCGAGGTCGTTCTCGGTGAAGTCCCCGAAGACGGGGTCCACGGTGCTGTGTTCGGTGAGGGCCATGCCCAGTCCCATGATCATGCCGCCGACGAGCTGGGAGCGGGCGGTCAGCGGGTTGAGGATGCGGCCCGCGGCGAAGACGCCCAGCAGCCGACGCACCCGGACCTCGCCGGTGACGGTGTCGGCCTGCACCTCCGCGAAGTGGGCGCCGAACGCGTGCCGGGCGTACGGGGACTTCTGCTTGGCAGAGGCCGTCGTATCGGCCGGGACGGACACCCCGGCCTCCGGGAGCGGGCCGGTGCGGCGGGCGAGGAGGTCGACGAGGCTCGTGCACGCATCGTGGACGGCCCAGCCCCAGGAGGCGGTGCCGGCCGAGCCTCCGGCCACCGAGCCGTGCGGCAGCGCGGAGTGCCCGATCTCCACGGTCACCCGGTCCAGGGGGACCCGTAGCGCGTCGGCGGCGATCTGCGCCAGGACGGTGCGGGCGCCGGTGCCGAGGTCGGTGGCGTTGGTCCTGACGAGGTACGTGCCGTCGGGGAGGGCGTGCGCCCGCGCCGAGGAGGGAGCGATGTACACCGGGTAGGTGGCGGCGGCGACCCCGGTGCCGATCAGCAGCGGGCCGTCCCGGCGCGGCGTGCGGTGGGCGGCCCAGCCGAACCGGGCGGCCCCTTCGCGCAGGCATTCCACCAGATGGCGGCTGCTGAACGGGCGGCCGCTGTCGGGTTCGGCGGCCGGCTCGTTGCGGACGCGCAGCTCGACCGGGTCGATGCCGAGGGCGTCGGCCAGCTCGTCCACAGCCGATTCCAGGGCGTACATGCCGGGGCACTCGCCGGGAGCCCGCATCCAGGAGGGCGTGGGTACGTCGAGGGGCACGACGCGGTGCGTGGTGAGGAGGGCGGGCGCGGCGTACATGACGCGGGCGGGGACGGCGGCCTGTTCGACGAACTCGCGGACGCGGGAGGTGTGGGTGGTGACCTCGTGGACGAGGGCGGTGAGCGTGCCGTCCGTACGGGCGCCCAGGCGTACACGGTGCAGGGTGGGCGCGCGGTGGCCGACGACGGCCGCGAGGTGGCGCCGGGGCAGGGCGAGGGTGACGGGGCGGCCGGTGTGCCGTGCGGCCATCACGGCGAGGACGACGTGCGGGCGGGGGGTGCCCTTGCAGCCGAAGGCGCCGCCGATGTGCTCGGAAACCACCGTGACACGGTCCTCGGGCAGCCCGAAGAGGGAGGCCAGGGTGGAGCGTACGAGTCCGGATCCCTGGCTGGAGTCGTACACGGTGAGGGTGCCGGCGTCGGTGTCGGGGTCGCCGTCGGTGCCGGTGCGGGGCTCCCAGAGGGCGGTGGCCGCGTGCGGCTCCATGGGGTGGTTGTGGAGCGGCGGTACGGCGTACGCGCAGTCCACCCGGACCGGCGCGGCGGCGAACGCGGCGGCCGCGTCGCCCTGTTCGCGGTGGGCGGGGTAGCCGCCATTGACCTCATCGGGGGTGTAGGCCGCCGGATGGCCTGCGTGCAGGACGGCGTCGTGGGGCTCGGCGTCGTAGGTGATGCGGACGGCCGCGGCCGCCTCCCGGGCAGCCTCCTGTGTCTCGGCGACGGCCAGGGCCACGTACCAGCCGCGGTGTGGCACTTCGGGGTCCTGGAGCACGCGCAGGGTGGGGTC